>RFIU01000074.1 GCA_003695555.1 Alphaproteobacteria bacterium | reverse complement strand
TCTCGGCGTCGAGCCGACCGCCCAGGCGCCAGTACACTTCGGTGAAATAGTCACGGATCGCATCCGGCGTGAGCCAGTCGGTATGCTTGCCGGCCATTCGCATGAAATCCTCGGCGAGCTTTCGGACCTCGAAGGGCGGCGGGTACTCGGGTGCCTTGAAAATCGTGACCGTGCTCTCGTCGATGGCGCGGCGGCCCTCGCGATTGCAGCGCCCTGCCGCCTGCGCGATCTGCTCGAGGCCGGCCTCGGCCCGCCACACTCGGGGAAAATCGAGATCGACGCCGGCCTCGACGAGCGAGGTGGCGATCAGGCGGCAGGGCAAACCATCTTTGAGCCGTTGGCGCACGCACGCAAGGATGCGCTGCCGGTGTGCCGCATATTGTCGGGTCGTCAGGTGCATGGCACCGTCGAGCCCAGCATCTCCGGCTGCCCGATAGAGAGCGAGGGCATGTTTGCGCGTGTTGACGATGACGAGCCCCTGCGGCGTATCGGCGAGTGCCGCCACAATCTCCTCATCGCTCAGGACACCGCCCATCTCGATCCGGACCCGCTTCAATCGCTTCGCGAGGGCGAACGGATCGGGCGCGAGCTCGCGCTCCGCCCCAAGCGGAAGGCCGCCCGGAAAGTCGGGCGCCGCGAGTGCCGGTTGCGTCGCCGTGCAGAGGATGATCGAGCAACCGTAATTGACGACAAGCTCACGCAGGGCTTCCATGCACGGCCGCAGCAATGTGAGCGGGACCGTCTGCGCCTCATCGAGTACGATAACGCTGCGCGCGATATTGTGCAGCTTGCGGCAACGTGAGGGACGATTGGCATAGAGACTCTCGAAGAGCTGCACATTGGTGGTGACGATGACCGGCGCCGCCCAGTCCTCCATGGCAAGGCGCAGCTTGTCGCGCTGCTCGAGGCCATGAAGCCTCTCCTCGTCGATCGCCGCATGATGCTCGAGCACATGATCGGCGCCAAGAACGTCCCGGAAGATCGCTGCTGTCTGATCGATGATCGATGTAAAGGGAATCGCATAGATGATCCGCTCCAGCCCATGACGGCGCGCATGGTCCAGGGCGAACCCAAGAGACGTCAGCGTCTTTCCCCCGCCCGTGGGAACGGTCAGCGTGAAGAAACCGGGGCTGTCTCCGGCATGGCCGCGCACATGGGCGAGAATGTCCGCGCGCAGCCGATTCACGTCATTCGGTACCACGGCCGACTCCTTCGCCGACATATAGGCATCGAATGAGGAGATCAGATCGTCGATAATGTCTCCCAGTGCCGGCCAGTCACGGTCCGGGGCCCTCCCCTCGATTCGACTGTAAAACGCCTCCGTGTCGCGAAAATCGGCATCAACGAGGCAGGAGAAGATCATGCGGCAGAGAAAGGCAAGCTGGAACGGAAGCGTTTCCTTCGACCAGGCAAATGATGGAAGAAGGCTGCTCGCATCCGGCGCAATCTCGTCGCGCCAGACAGGATCGAGCGGCGCGATCTCTTTCCTGAGCCTCTCGTCAAGCGACCCGCCCAGGCCGGTCCGGTCGGCAAGCCCGGCGTGATGACCGGCGATCGCGAAGGCGACGAGCTCGGCCATCACCGCATCCTGCCCATTATCGGCAAGTTTCTTGACCTCTTGGGCCCCCGCCGTCGCATGATCGATCTTGACCGATGTGCCAAGAAGTCTCGCCTGAAAGGGCCGGGAATACTTTCCCAGATCATGCAGAAGTCCCGCGAGTCGCGCCGCCCTGCCAATCCCGAAGTGCGATCCAAAGCGCGCAGCCGTTTCTCCGGTCGCGATCAGATGGTCGCGTAGAAGATGCCAGTTCTTCTGGCTTTCATCGTCCGTCGAATGAGCGAAAAACTCGCTCACCTTGCATCCTCCAATACGTGACCTCGTGATAACGCCATGTGCACACTCCCCAGATATGGCCGTGCCCCTCAGACGAAGCCGCCCCTCCACCTCGAGCAAAGACCCACCGCAGCCACATCACCCTCAAGCTCACAGCCGACGGAAAGAAGTGATAATCCCCTCAAACCCGAGCTATCGTGCAGCCACATTTGTTCTTCTTTCGTTCCAAGATATCGTATTTGTAAATGCCCCGCAAGCATAAAAGTGTGATTTCCATAGACAGTGCCGCATAAGCTGCAAATTGTGACTTTAACGGGATCACTTTGCGCGGCACTTCGCCCGTGCCGACTTCGCATCCGGGCATAACGTGAATGGCCAAGGTCGAGTAGAATATGATGACTGCCTTGTCGGCCAACATGACAGAAAGGCGTTTAACGGACCGCCTGCCCATAGAGAAATCATTATAATCCAAGATAGTTAGCGGGCGCGATGATACCAAAGAACAAGCCGCATTCGGACTCAAAATCTGGTGGCCGCAAGGCCGTGTCCGTTCGAGTCGGACCGGGGGCACCACCTTTCACCGCCACCGAGCGGCAACACCTGTGGTTGCCTGCAATGCTGGCAGGAGGCGACATCAGGATTCGCCCGAAGCCTGATGTGACGGAAGAGTGCGGCGCGGCCCCTCAGTGACCGCCGGCGGGTGTGGCGTGCGTGGAAGGGGGAGCGTGGTCATCGCCAAGATCACGCACGCCGGTGCGGGTCCGTTCGAGCGATCGCCAGACCATCGTCAGGATGTCAGCCTCTTCGACGACCTCGCTTTCGTACTTCGGGTCGAGGTCGGCAAGCGGATGGCGGGCAATCAGCGTCTTCAGATCCTCCCCTCGCTTCATTGCAGCGGCAACACGCCCGCGCACCGACTTCATGTCGGCGAGATAGGCGGCGACATCGGCACGCGTCATCGGAGATCCATGACCGGGGATCAGGATGGTATCCTCGTCCATCAATCCGCCGACGAGTCGTTCCCAGAAGGCGATCAGGCCATCGATCGAACCGCCGTTTTCGATGTCGATATAGGGATAGTAGCCGTGAAAGCAGGCGTCGCCGGCGTGAATCACGTCGCTGTCGCGCAGTCGTACCACGACGTCACCATCTGTGTGCGCAGGCGGGATATGGAAGGCGACCACCTCTTCATCGTCGAGATGGAAGGTCACGGTATCGTTGAAGGTCACGATCGGCAGGGATTCGACATGCGGCCGCAGCAGTTCCGGCATTTCGGGATCGAACTCGGCCGCCCGCAGATGGTGGCGCGTATTGTCATGGGCGATCACCACTGCACCCGCCTTCGCGAAGCGCTCATTGCCGCCGGTATGATCGGGGTGCCAATGGGTATTGATGATGAAGCGAGGCTTCGGATCCTTCGTGATCTCCGCCAGCGCGGCACGGATCTTGTCGGTCAAGGGGGCATACTGATCATCGATCAGCACGGTGCCGCGCCCGGTCACCACGACGCCGATGTTGCCGCCGAAGCCTTCGAGATACCAGACCGGCCCGCGCAGGTGATGGGCCCGCACTTCGACCGTCTTCCAGTCGGGAAGCTGGACGCCACCGGCAAGGCCGTCGCGCGCATGTGCGAGACCGAAGACACCACAGGAGAGGGCGAAAAGGGCGAAGGAGAGGAAACCGGCACATCCCGGCCGGAAGCCCAAGCGATGAAGGAAGGAGAGCACGTGCCGGCGATCGGGAACCGCGACCGCACGCCCACCCCCGCATTCATGCGCCGTTCCCGTCGATCGAGGCGGCATGGGTGATGAAATCATGGTCATTCTCCCCTCCGATAAAACTCCCCCGAAGATCGTCGCCATGCGCGACCGGGACAACATAGTGCGGCCATCAGCGCAACACCAAACTCCATCTGCGCGAAGGACGATGAGCGCGAAGAACGATGGGCGCGAAGGACGATGAGCGCGAAGTACGGCGGGCATGCACTGCGGGACCGAACGCATCGGCGACATCGGAAACCCGCCCCCGGAAACCGGCCCGGGCTTGGAGCATGCGGAAGGTAGAACGACATGTCGAAGAAAGCACATGAGAAACGGGCGGCGGGTGGCGCGCCGCGACAGGAACCGTCACCAGCCCCAGCGGTCACCTGCCGCCGGCGCGCCCACCGGATCGGGTGCCCCCATCCGACCCGGCAATCTCGTTCATCCGCCCTTCCTCTGCGGCATTCCGACTCGTGTATCGAGCGAACGCTGCAGGCCGTCTTCCTCCACGCCCCACTCTTCCCCCCAAGGCCCGGCTTGCCTGGCCCAGGAACCGCCGACTGCCGGGAAGGCCTCCAAGCGATGGCAGCGGTGCGCTTCGATTCGCCACCCTACCGGGCACTCTCCCAAGAAGGATGCGCACCGATTGCAGGCCGGGCAGCGCGCCTGAAGCACCTCTTTGAGGCAAGCTTGAAGGGGCGCAGAACCCGATCAGGATCCACGAAGGTTTAGGCGGGGTCAAGCCGGGCCGGCCGGGCCCGTTTCGGCCATGCCAGCGGTCATCCATAGCGGCAGGAAGGCGACAATGGCGCCAGGATCAGGGTTTCGGCGAGGAAGCGGAACGATCTGAAAATCCCACGACTTCACAAAAGCTTGTCTTCTTTCGAATGGCGAGACAGAGGGCCTCGGCCTGATGCTTGTCGGCGATCGGCCCTGCCACCAGACGGAAGCGCGCCTCGCCATCGGCCTGGGATGTGTCCTCGATCACATTTGCTTGAAGACCGTTCACATTTTCGTGAAGTTCGGCCTTGATCGCCGACCAGCCGGCAGCCGCCTCGGCGCGCGAGCGATAGGAAGCGAGATGAAGTCCCCAGGCGGACGGCTCGGCACCGGCTTGCGCATCGGCACCGGCCAACTCGCGGCGGATCTCGCTGAGACCGTTTCGTGCCTCGATCGCGACTTTTAGAACCTCTTCGACCCGCTTCTTCAGCGCCGTGATGCGACCCGAAAGAGAAATGCGTCCGCGGCGCGCCTTTTCGGCCTCGGCGGCATCTCGGGCGGCAAGCTCCTCCAGCTTCTGCAACAGCCGTGCATCCTCGGCGCGCAGATCATTGATCTGTCCGGCAAGCGCATTGATCTGCTGGAACAGGCGGCTCTGGGCACGATCGATGTTTTCGACCCGCTCGCGCAGCACCTCGACCTGCGGGGTAAGCGCCACCGCCTCGCTTGCATCGCGGTTCGCATCCACCACCGAATCCGCAAGATTCAGATCTTGGGCGCAGGCGGACAGCAACAGGGTGGCAAGTGCCGCCCATTTTCCGGAACCGACAAGCCAAGTCTTTGCCATATCGTTGCGTTCCCTTCCCTGCCTCGTCATCGGGTCGTCCTCCTGTCGATTGCCGGCCTTGCACGCCCCACGTCCGGGCGCGGGGACGGCAGGTGCCCGACCCTACCCTAGGCCCATCATCTTGGCGGATGGTTAACGAATCCCGCCGCCCGACATCCGATTTCGAAACACATTTCCCTTTACAGCGTGGCTGCCATCCGGTTATATGAAAAGGAATGATATATCGACTCGATAGTGTCGAACTGTTGATGAGCAATCGGATCGAGAGGGTTCTGCTTCCATGAATGTCCGCACCTTCTGCCTTGGCATCCTCGCACTCGGTGATGCGACCGGCTATGAGATCCGCAAGATGGTCTCGCAAGGACCCTTCAGCTTCTTTTCGGAGGCAAGCTTCGGATCGATCTACCCGGCCCTCGCCAGACTGACCGAGGAAGGGCTCGTCGAATGCCGCGAAGAGGCGCAGTCCAAGCGCCCCGACAAGAAGATCTACAGGCTGACGTCGGCGGGGCGCGCGGCTCTCGAGGCCGCCCTGCAGAACGATCCGGGGCCTGATCGCACGCGCTCCGACTTTCTTGCCGCCCTGCTGTTTGCCGAATGTGTCGCGCCCGAGCGGATTCCGGCGATGGTCGCCAGCCGAATTGCCCAGCATCGCACCCAGATTGCTGCGCTGGAAGAGATCGCCGACGATCCCGACCTCTCGCCCGCCGCACGTTTCGTCATCGAATACGGGCTGCAGTCGCTGAAAGCGGCCCGCGATTATCTGGAAAGCCATGCCGACGGGCTCGCCAGGGAACTTGCCGGCGCCAGACCGGCCGCCGAGTGATCGGCATCTCTTTCGTCACGCTGGCTGCCGAGCGAACGTGGCGGAAAACGACGACAGCGAGGAACGGGCCGAAGAGCCGTCACCAAGGCGGCCACCGCCCGAAGGAAGACCAGCCCCATGAAACCATCCTATCGTCACGCCCTGATCGTTCTCGTCATTATCGGCCTGTGGGTCGGCTCGCGCTATCTGTGGCCGGGAGCGGAAAAGGCCGACACCGGAAACCGGCCGGCCGTCGAAAAGAATGAACGCAAGCTGTTTCGGGTGCGCGTGCGTACCCTCGAAGCCCGACCCTTTGTCCAGCACATTATCATCCGCGCCCGCACCGAGCCGCTGCGTCGGGTAGCGGTCAAGGCCCAGGTCGAAGGAATGATCGAACGGGTCGCCGCCGAAAAGGGCAGCAAGGTAGCGGCCGGCGACCTGCTCTGCCTGCTTGAGAAGAACGAACGCCGGGCGCTGCTCGAAGAAGCACGCGCATTGGCCGCCCAGCGCAAGCTTGAATATGATGCGGCGCGCAAGCTCGCCCGTCAGGGCCACCGTTCGGAAATTCAGGTGGCGGCGGCGCGCGCGCAGTATGAGGCGGCGCTGGCCAGGGTCAAGCAGATGGAAGTGGCGCTGGCCCATACCGAAATCCGCGCACCCTTTGCCGGCCTTGTCGTCGATCGCCCGGTGGAAACGGGCGACTATCTGATGAAGGGCGGCATCTGCGCCGAAGTGATGCAGCTCGACCCCTTTCTGGCCGTCGGCGAAGTGCCGGAAACCGAGGTCGAGCGCCTGACCGTCGGTGCCCCCGCCGAAGTGCGGCTGGCCAACGGCCGGACCATCAAGGGCACCATCCGCTTCGTTGCCGCGACCGCCAACGAAACGACGCGCACCTTCCGCGTCGAAGTCGAGATTTCCGATCCCCTAGGCGAAATCCGCGAGGGACTGTCGGCACGCGTCCGGGTGCCGGTGCATGAAGTGATGGCGCATCGCGTGCCCGCTTCCATCTTCGTCCTGGCCAGTGATGGACGCCTCGGCCTGCGCAGCGTCGATGACAGCGGCCATGTGCGCTTCCATGCGGTCCGGATGCTCGAAGATACTGAAGGCGCTGTCTGGGTCGCCGGCCTGCCCGAGCGGGTCCGGATCATCACCGTCGGTCAGGATTTCGTCCAGGAAGGCGAGGAAGTGGATCCGGTAGAGGAAGATGCCGGATCCGACGCATCTCCGATTGCCGGAACCATCGTTCCCGAGGCCCGCGGCAAGGTTCGGTCGATCGGCACAAAGGAGCGGGGCAATGGTTGAGCGCATCATCGACACTGCCGTTCGTCGCCAGCGCCTCTTCCTCAGCCTGCTGGTGATGATCCTCGCCTTCGGGGCCTGGGCCTATGCGGCGATTCCGAAGGAGAACAATCCGGATATCCAGTTCCCCTTCTTCTCGGTCAGCATCCCGCATGAGGGCATTTCGCCCGAGGACTCCGAGCGCCTGCTCATCAAGCCGATGGAAAAGCGGCTGCTGACCATCACCGGGCTGAAGGAACTGACCGGCAACGCCTTCGAAGGCGGGGCAAGCTTCGTCCTGGAATTCGAGTCCGATGCCGACCCCGACAAGGCTCTGCAGGACGTGCGCGAGGCCGTCGATCTCGCCAAGGCCGATCTGCCCGCCGACACCGAAGAGCCGATCGTTCGGGAATATTCTGCAGGCCGCGACCCGATTCTTACGGTGGTGCTTTCGGGCAATGTTCCGGAACGCACCATGTTCCGCATCGCCGATGACCTGAAAGACCGGCTTGAATCCCTGCCGAGCGTGCTGGAAGCGCAGGTTTCCGGCAAGCGCGACGAAGTGCTGGAGGTCATCGTTGATCCGACCAGACTGGAAACGTACAATGTCTCGCTCAGCGAGCTTCTTTCCGTCGTCCAGCGTAACAACATCCTGGTCGCCGCCGGTGCGCTCGAAACCGGTTCGGGCCGCTTTGCCGTCAAGGTGCCCGGCCTGTTCGAGAACGCCCGTGACGTGGCGCGCCTGCCGGTCAAGACCTCGCGGGACGGGGTGGTCACTCTCGGAGATCTGGCAGAGGCACGGCGGACCTTCAAGGAGCCCCGTTCGCTCGCCCGCTTCAACGGCCTGCCGGCGATCACCGTCGAGATCATCAAGCGTGTCGGCACCAATACGGTGGAAACGGCCGAGGCCGCCAAGATGCTGGTGGAAAAGGTCGCGGAACATTGGCCGGCCGGCGTTCATTACGCCTTCATGAATGATGAGTCCGTCTATGTCGCGGACTTCCTGAATACGCTCCGCAATTCGGTGCTTTCGGCCGTTCTGCTGGTAATCGTCGTGATCGTCGCCGCGCTCGGCCTGCGTTCGGGACTGCTGGTCGGCGTCTCGATCCCCGGCGCCTTCCTGTTCGGCATTCTGCTGCTCTATGTCCTCGGCTACACGATCAATACCGTGGTGCTCTTCGGCCTGATCCTGGCCGTCGGCCTGCTGGTGGACGGTGCGATCGTGGTCACAGAATATGCCGACCGCAAGATGCTCGAGGGGCTGGACCGACGCACCGCCTATGGCCTCGCCGCCAAGCGGATGGCCTGGCCGATTATTTCCTCGACTGCGACGACGCTGGCGGCCTTTTTCCCGCTGCTCTTCTGGCCGGGGATACTCGGCGATTTCATGAGCTATCTGCCGCTGACCCTGATCTTCACCCTGATCGGCTCCTTGCTGATGGCGCTGATCTTCCTGCCGACGCTGGGTGCGCGCTATGGCCGGGCCGGCGATTCGGATGCGGCGATGATGGAGCATCTCGCCGGTTCCGCCGAATTCGACCCCGCTCGTCTGAAGGGGCTGACCGGATTCTATGCCCGCGCTGTCTCGCGCGTGATCCGTTACCCGAAGACGGTCGCCATCGTCACCTTTGCGATGCTGGCGGGCGTCTATGTCCTTTATGCCACCGACAACCGGGGACAGATTCTGTTCCCTGACGGCGAACCGGACTGGGCGCGGGTCTATGTTCATGCCCGCGGCAATCTTTCGATCGCCGACATGGACCGCCTGGTGCGCGAGGTCGAGGCGAAGCTCGACGACATTGATGGCGTGCGCGACATCTATACGCGCGTCGGGGCCGGTTCGGGCCGTGGCGAGGATTCGATCGGACGGGTTTCGCTGATCTTCCGAAACTGGAAGGAACGCCGCCCCGGCGACGAGATCGAGGCGGATATCCGCCATCGTCTCGCGGACGTGCCGGGGGTGAAGATCGAATTCGCCGAGGAACAAAGCGGTCCGGTGCGCGGCAAGGCGGTGCAGGTCCGCATCGCCGGCGACGATCCTCGCCTGCTTGATGACGTCGTCGAGCGGCTTCGAGCGAAGATGGCGACGATGCCGGGGCTGGTCGATATCGACGACAGCCGTTCGGTTCCCGGCATCGAATGGCGGCTTGCCGTCGATCGCGAGGAAGCCGGCCGCTTCGGCACCGACATCGCGACGGTCGGCCGCTTCATCCAGCTTCTCACCAATGGCGCGCTGGTCGGCCGCTATCGCCCTGACGATGCCGATGACGACGTCGATATCCGGGTGCGTTTTCCCCATGACGATCGTGGCATTCTCGCACTGGATCGGCTGCGCATTCCTACCGCTCGCGGGATGGTGCCGATCGGCAATTTCGTCAGGCGAGAGGCGCGCCAGAAGACCGGCGGCATCGAACGCATCGACGGCGAACGCGTGCTGACCGTTTCTGCCGCCGTCAAACCCGGCGTCCAACCGCCGGCGATGGTCAGCGAGATCCGCCGGTGGATCGCCGACCAGCATTTCGATCCGCGCGTTCATTTCCGCTTCGCCGGCCAGGACGAGGTCGAACGCGAATCGAGCAGCTTCCTGATCTCGGCCTTTGCCGTCGCCCTGTTCCTGATGGCGCTGATCCTGATCGCCCAGTTCGACAGCTTCTATCAGGCCGGGCTGATCCTCACCGCCGTGCTGCTGTCCACGATCGGCGTAGTCTTTGAACTGTGGCTGCTGGAGCGCCCCTTCGTCATCGTCATGACCGGAGTCGGGGTGATTGCGCTGGCCGGGATCGTCGTCAACAACAACATCGTCCTGATCGACACCTACGATCGCCTGGTGAAGGAGGGGATCGAACCGATGGAGGCCATCGTGCGTACAGGCGTCCAGCGCCTGCGCCCGGTTCTGCTGACCACCGTCACCACCATCATCGGTCTGCTGCCGATGGTCTTCCAGTTCAATATCGACTTCATCTCTCGTGAGATCGAGGTCGGCTCACCGACCTCCTTCGTCTGGGTCGATCTGGCGCTCGCAATCGTCTTCGGCCTTGCTTTCGCGACGGTGCTGACCCTGGTGGTCACCCCCAGCCTGCTCGCCCTGCAGGTCCGCACCCATGCCGCATGGGCGCGCTGGAGGGCGCGGCTTGCCGATGCCTTTCGGCGTCTTCGCGGCTCGGGTCGTACCCGACCCACGCCAAAGGCTGCCCGGACACCGGCACAAGCAGCGGCAAAGACGATCGGCCCTTCCGATCTCGGCGAGCAGCGACCGGCTGCGGAATGAGCGGCGATCAGACGGACGGGCCGTCGTCGGCTGGCGGCGGTATCGCCCGCACCAGGCGCCGCCAGCGCCAGAAGGCGAGAGGAATCGAGACCAGATAGCAGAAAATGATCAACGCCAGCACCGACCAGCCATAGGCCAGCAATGCCGCCGCCAGCACCGCCACCGAGAGCAGCACGAGCAGCATGTTTTCGCGCTGGATCCGGAACTGGCGCATCGAGAAGGTCGGCAGGGTCGAAACCATCGACCCGGCGACGATCGCGACATAGACGCCGAGCGCAGCCGAGGTCTTGAAGATCGCCATCTCGAAGGCGAAATCGACGATCATCGGCAGCAGCACCAGCGCCGCGCCGGCCGGTGCCGGAACACCGACGAAAAAGCCGTGGTGGCGCTTGGCATCCTCTCCGCCCTCGGCCGCCTGCGCATTGTATCGGGCGAGCCGCAAGGCGCAGGCGACGCCATAGGCGAGCGCCACGATCCATCCCGCCCGGCCGAGGTCGGCAAGCCCCCAGGAATAGATCAGAACCGCCGGTGCGATTCCGAAGGCGACGACGTCGGACAAGGAGTCGAGCTCGGCACCGAAGCGGCTGGCGCTTTTCAGCAGCCGCGCGATGGTGCCGTCCAGTCCGTCGAGGATGCCGGCGATGATGATCGCGGTAACGGCACTCTTGAATCGTCCTTCGAGCGCAAAGCGAATCGCCGTCATGCCGGCCGAAAGAGCGAGTGTCGTCACGATATTGGCGGCCAGTGCGCGAACCGTGATGAGACGCGGGCCGCGCCCTCCGGGGCCGCCAGAAGATCGCCGTCCCCGCCGCATGCCCCCGTGCCCGGAACGCCCGGGCCGGCCAGCACGCATTGCGGGCCGGGGGTTCATGTCGTGCGTCCCTCGACGCCGCCACCCTCACCGGCCGGCGGTCGAGCCGCCGCCAGGATGGTTTCGCCGCCGACCATTCGCTGTCCCTCGATGACCCACGGGTGGAAGCCGAGCGGGCAATAGACATCGACGCGGCTGCCGAAGCGGATGATGCCGAACGGCTTACCTGCCGATACCTCATCACCGGGAACCACGTCACAGACGATGCGGCGGGCGATCAAGCCGGCGATCTGGACAACGGCAAAATCGTCACCGGACGGCCGCTCGATTCGCAGAAGCTGCCGCTCATTGTCTTCACTCGCCTTGTCGAGCGCGGCATTGAGAAACTTGCCCGGCACATAGACCGCCTGACGCACGATGCCGTCGGCCGGCATCCTGTTCACATGCACGTCGAACACCGAAAGAAAGACCGAGATGCGCAGACGCGGCTCGTCTCCCATCGACAGTTCCGGCGGCGGCGGCACTTCTTCAACGCTGGTGACAATTCCATCTGCGGCGCTCACCAGCGCATCGGAAATCAGCGGAGTGGTGCGCAACGGATGACGAAAGAAGAAGACGACGAAGCCGGTCGCGATCAGCAGCAGCCAGCCGACGGCCTGCGGCAGAAAGACGAAAGCGGCGATGGTCAGCAGCAGCCCGATCAGAATGAAGGGCTGGCCTTGCGGATGCAGCCGGGGGCGGAAATATTCCATGAAGAATCCGTTCTTCTTGCGATTCGATTTCCATCCTGTCCATCCCTTATGGGGCGGACGCCTCAGCCTGCATCATTAGGCCGGGCAATGCCCGGCACGCAAGCTCGCGGTCTTACCGGCCCATGCGACCGCCAGCAGGAGCGACATCTCCCCCTCGCGTCCGGCCGCCCGCTTTCCGCATCCCTTGCTTGCACAGCCTGCGTTTTTTATCTCGAATTTTGTTAAAATTTTCTTCGATTTACTGTTCCTTAAAAGGAGAGATACGATTATCGGCAACCGTCCAGCGGCTCGCCGGAAGATGCCCGGCAGGCGATTTCCCCCCCCGCGAAGGGAGGGCTTCGCACGACCGAACATAAAGAGCCGGAAAGGGATTTCCTTCCGACCATGGTGCAGAAATCGATGATGAGCGCTCACGACAGATCCGCACCCGATCTCGAAAAGGCTCTCGCCAGCCTCGAGGCCCGGCTCGCAGACCTTCAGCAGCGTCAGGCGCCCCGTCGATTCACTTTGTGCTGGAAGGGACGCGAGCTTGCCGGCTCGCTTCTCTCCCTCGAGCGTGAGGGATCCCTGCTTGTGCTCGAAGGCCGGCTCGGCCGTCTGCCCTTTACTGCCGAGGGCCCCGCGCTGAGGATGCAGCTGATTCGCCACCTCCAGCGATTGCGTGGTCAGCCGGGCTTTGCCTTGGACGTCTCCGCCGACGGGTCGATTTCGTTACGGGCCGAGACACGGGTGCCGAGCCCGCGAGAATTCGACACCTTCCGCGCCCAGCTTGCTGTCGTGCTGCTCGATCTCGACATCAGGCTCGGCGAATTCACCGCTCTTCTGCATCCACCGACCAGCCATCGGGACTGCGCCTGAATCCATTCGTTCAGCCAGATGGTGACGAAGCGGAGATCCGCTCGGCGCGCAGCCGCTTTACCGTCTCGACGATCCGTTCGGCGGCGTAATCCAGTTCGGCCTCTCCAGTAAAACGCCCGAAGCCGATTCGCAGCGAAGCGTGCGCCGCCTCATCGTCCAGTCCCAGCGCGAGCAGCACATGCGAAGGGCCGGTGGAACCGGACGAACAGGCCGAACCGGTGGAAAAGGCCAGATCCGGCAGTGCCGCGATCAGATGTTCCACCGGAACCCCGGGGATCGTCACATTGACATTGCCGGGCCAACGGCGCTCGCGGTCGCCGTTCAGTCGGATCCCTTCTACCTCGGCGGAAAGCCGGCCCCAGAAGCGATCGAAGAGGCGCTGCGTACGCTTTGCTTCCGCATCCATCTCACCAGCAGCGATTTCTGCCGCCCGTCCGAGCCCGACGCACTGATGCGGGGCGAGCGTACCTGAACGCAGTCCCTGCTCCTGCCCGCCGCCGGACATCTGCGGCTCCAGCCGTACCCTTGGTCGCGCCCGGCGAACATAGAGCGCGCCGATGCCCTTGGGGCCGTAGATCTTGTGGCCCGAGATCGACATCAGATCGATCTTCATCTCGTCGATATCGAGCGGTATCTTGCCGAAGCCCTGTGCCGCGTCGCAATGAAACCAGACGCCCCGCTGACGGCAGATTTCCCCGATCTCGGCCAGTGGCTGAATGACGCCGATTTCATTGTTGACCGCCATGATCGAAACCAGCGCGGTGCGTTCGGTGATCGCCTCGGCGAGCTGATCGAGATCGATGAGGCCCTTGGTATCCACCGGCAGGATGGTCAGGCGCGCGCCGAGACGTGCTGCCGTCCATCGTGCGGATTCCAGCACGCACTTGTGCTCGCTTGCGACCGTGATCAGATGATCGCGCGCCCCTTCCATCGCCATCATCGCCCCCTTGATGGCGAGATTGTTCGACTCGGTAGCGCCCGAGGTGAAGATCACCGCCCGCGGATCGGCATGAATCAGGGAGGCCACCTGCCGACGCGCTTCTTCCACCGCTTCGTGGGCGATCCAACCGAAGCGGTGATCTACCGAATGAGGATTGCCGAAATGCTCCGAAAGCCACGGCAGCATCGCGTCAACCACGCGCGGATCCACCGGCGTCGTCGCCTGATAGTCGAGATAGACGAGGGGATGAACGGTCCCTTTGCCACCGGTGGCCCGAACCCGCCCCATTTGTTTCCGTCCTGATCGTGCGCCTGTCATCAGCTTCGCCCTTCGGCCACCATCCCTGCCCGGGAACCCGCAAAGATGTGTTCGGCAGCGGAAAGGAAGGCATCGACATCCGCCTCGCTCGAGTTCCAGCCGAGACTGACCCGGATCGCCGCGCGGGCGAGGGCGGGGTCGTCGGTCATCGCCGCAACGACATGGCTCGGCTCGACCTTGCCGGATGAACAGGCCGAACCGGAACTGACGCATACCCCGGCAAGGTCGAACTGCATCACGAGCGTCTCGGCCCGCCTGCCGGGTACCGCGAAAAGGGTGGTATTGGGCAGACGTTCGACGGCTTCGCCGAAGATATGAAGATCGGGCGCGATGGCGTGCAATCGCGATTCCAGCCGTTCACGCAAGGCGGCAATACGCGCCCGTTCGGATCCCAACCGATCGCCGGCGGCCTTCGCAGCGGCGCCGAAGCCGGCAGCGCCGATGCGGTTTTCGGTACCGGTTCGCAGACGGCGCTCCTGACCGCCGCCGCCCCACAGCGGAACGAAGGGAGTGCCGGGCCGCAGGTAGAGGGCACCGATGCCGGCCGGCCCGCCGATCTTGTGAGCGGACAGCGACAGATAATCGACGCCGAGCGCTTCAACATCGACTGGCATCTTGCCCGCCGCCTGCACCGCATCGCAGAAAATCCGGCCGCCATGTTCATGAACCAGCCTCGCCGCCGCGTCCACCGGCTGGACGACCCCCGATTCATTATTGGCGAGCATCAGCGCGACGAAGACCGGTCCGGGAGCATCGGTCAGTGTCACTTCAAGTGCATCGAGATCGGCGCGACCATCGGCATTGACGGGAAGCGAGGCCATCGGTATTGCCCCGCGCTTCGCATTTTCGAGCACGCAGGGGTGTTCGATGGCACTCGTCAGGACAAGAGTACAGCCGTTTGCCGCCTGTGCCATTGCCAGCGCTGCCGATTCCGTTCCACCGGAGGTGAAGAGGATCGTCTCGGGCGCAGCGCCAATCAGGCCGGCGACACGCTCGCGGGCATCCTCCAGCCGCGCCCGTGCGGCACGGCCCGCGGCATGGACCGAGGACGGATTGCCGGCAATCGCCGCCGTCTCTTCCATCGCCAGCCGGGCTTCGGGGCGCAGTGGTGCGCTCGCATTGTGATCGAGATAGTGCATGGCAGAGCTGCCTCCTGTCAGCGATGCCCCCTCTGCCGGCCGGCCTGTGCCGCGCTTATGTCCGATAGATGGGAGATTGAAGCCGTCAGGTCAAATTCCGACCGCTTCCGGTGATCACCTTCAGGCTCGTCGTCATGCCGGCGCGAGAGCACGTCTTGCCTGTGACACATGCCCCCCTATATAAACGCCCGGCCGTACGCGCCTTCGTCCGGCCGGATCGCGCGCCATCAGACAAGGAAGAAGAAGCGATGCCCGAAGTCATCTTCAACGGTCCCGAAGGTCGTCTCGAAGGCCGGCTGCAGCCGGGACGGTCACCGAACGCGCCGATCGCGCTCGTTCTGCATCCGCATCCGCAGTACGGCGGGACGATGAACAACAAGATCGTCTATCACCTGTTCCAGACATTCGCGCGTCGCGGCTTTACGACGCTGCGCTTCAATTTCCGCGGCGTCGGTCGTTCGGAAGGCCACTATGACAACGGCGTCGGCGAGCTTTCGGATGCGGCGGCCGCGCTCGACTGGCTGCAATCGCACTATCCGGATGCACCCTTCGCCTGGATCGGCGGCTTTTCCTTCGGCGCCTGGATCGCCATGCAGGTGCTGATGCGCCGGCCCGAGATCCACGGCTTCGTCTGCGTCGCGCCACCGGCCAACAAGTATGATTTCAGCTTCCTTGCCCCCTGCCCTTCCTCGGGGCTGATGGTTCAGGGCACCCGTGACGAGATCGTCACTCCCTCATCGGTCGAGAAACTGGTCGAGAAGCTGCGCCAGCAGAAGCGGATCACCGTTGACCTCGAATTCGTCGAGGGGGCGGACCACTTTTTCCATGGCAAGATCGACGAGCTGGTAGGAATCGTTGATCGCTATCTCGACCAGCGCCTGGGCGCCCAGCCGAAGCTCACCGCGGCCAAGGGCTGAAGCCGGCGCCCTATGCCTGCTCTCCTATTCGCGCCGCACGGCGGACGCGCCCGGTAGAAATAGACGACCGGCTGGCATCGGCGCGCGCGCACCGGTCGTCGTCGGCCAGGTCACCGGCCGTCGGTCGAGGGCACGCACCGCCAGCCATCCGAAGGCCTGTGCTTCCAGCGCATCGCCATCCAGCCCCAGTTCCTCGACCGGGGCGACCGGGCAGTCCAGGCGCTTACCGAGTGCCGCCATCAGCGCCGGATTGCGCCGTCCGCCGCCGGCGACCCACAAGCGGCGCGGGCGGGCCGGCAGCAGATCCAGACCGCGCGCCACCGCAGCGGCGGTAAAGGCGGTCAGCGTCGCCGCCCCGTCCTCGACGCCGACCCCCGCCAGCGCCTCGATGGAAAAATCGTGCCGGTCAAGCGATTTCGGCGGCACGCGATCGAAAAAGGGGTGGTCGAGCAGACGATCGAGCAGATCGTCACGCACCCGTCCCAGCCGCGCCATGCGGCCGTCGCGGTCGCAGGGCTCGCCGGCATGACGGATCATCCATTCGTCAATCAGACCGTTTCCCGGCCCCGTATCGAAGGCGATCAGCCCGCCGTCTTCTGGCCGCTGACGGAAGTCGATCCAGCTAAGATTGGCGACACCGCCCAGATTCAGTACCGCCACCGGGGCCGAACGAAGCTCTTCATCAAGACGATCGGCGAGCAGGGCGCGATGAAAGGGGGGTACGAGCGGTGCGCCCTCGCCGCCGGCAGCAAGATCGTCATCGCGAAACGCGCCGACCACCGGCAGACCCAGACACCGTGCCAGCATCGCGGGATCGCCCCACTGCCAGCTCCAGCCTTCGCGCGGACGATGCAGCAGGGTCAGCCCGTGAAAGCCGACAATATCGATATCACCGATCGCCAGCCCTGCCCTCGCCAGCAGTTCCTTGACCGCACGGGCGTGCCAGGCGACCAGATCTTCCTCGTCCGTCTTCAGGCGGGCATGCGCCGAGCGGCCCTCTTGGCGGGCTAGCCGCACCGCTCTTTCCCAGCGCTCGCGCGCCGCGGCATCGAAGGGCAGCACGAGACACGCACCAAAGCGGATCCGCTGGTGCCCGTCGGTTTCGACGAGGGCGGCGTCCACGCCGTCACGCGAGGTACCGCACATCAGCCCGACCGCGCGCAATGGGCGACCGGCGGATTTCAGCGCTCTTTCTTGTCGCCCCGCCATGCTCATGATAGGGGAGCCCGGGCGCACCCCGCGCGGCGCACGACGTGCGAGGGGCGCACCGTCATGCGAGCTTCAACGAGAGGCATCTTGTCGATGGGCGAGTACAGGTCCGACCTCCTGCGTATCCTCGAAGAACGGGGTTTCATCTTTCAGATCACCGATCCGGCCGGGCTCGACGAACTGGCACTCGCCGGACCCGTTACCGGCTATATCGGATTCGACTGCACCGCGCCATCGCTGCACGTCGGCTCGCTGGTCCCGATCATGATGCTGCGCTGGATGCAGAAGACCGGGCACAAGCCGATCGTGCTGCTCGGCGGCGGCACCAGCAAGGTCGGCGACCCGTCCGGCAAGGACGAGAGCCGGCGACTGATCGACGAAGAGACGATCCGCCGCAACATGGCCGGCATTCGCGCCAATTTCGAACCGTTTCTCACCTTTGGCGAGGGGGAGACGGATGCCCTCCTCGTGGACAATGCCGAATGGCTGGACGAGCTGAAGTACATCCCCTTCCTGCGCGAGATCGGCCGACATTTCACCATCAACCGGATGCTGACCTTCGATTCCGTGCGCCTCAGGCTCGAGCGCGAACAGCCGCTCACCTTCCTCGAATTCAACTACATGATCCTTCAGGCCTATGACTTCGTCGAGCTGGCGCGGCGCTACGGCTGTCGTCTGCAGATGGGCGGCTCCGACCAGTGGGGCAATATCGTCAACGGCATCGACCTCGGCCGGCGCATGCTCGACCTGACGCTCTACGGCCTGACCAGTCCGCTGATCACCACCGCCGACGGCAGGAAGATGGGCAAGACCGCCGAAGGGGCCATCTGGTTGTCACCCGAACAGCTTTCCGCCTATGACTATTACCAGTATTGGCGAAATGTTCAGGATGCCGATGTCGGCCGCTTCCTGCGGCTGTTCACCGAACTGCCGATGGACGAGATCCACCGCCTCGAAGCGCTCGAAGGTGCCGAGATCAACGAGGCGAAGAAGGTTCTCGCCTTCGAGGCCACCCGGCTGTGCCGCGGCGAGCAGGCGGCGCGCGAGGCCGCCGAGACGGCTCGTCGTACCTTCGAGGCGGGCGACAAGGCGGAAGGACTGCCGAGCGTCGTCCTGACGCGTGAGGAAATCTCCGGCGACGGCCTTGGCGTCCTCGATCTCTTCGTGCGCGCCGGGCTTGCCGGCTCGAAGAAGGAAGTCCGCCGCCTGATCGCCCAAGGCGGTGCGCGCATCGATGACCAGCCGATCACGGACGAGGGCGCGCGCCTGCGCCTTGCCGACCTCGAGGCCGGGCCTTTGAAGCTATCCGCCGGCCGAAAGCGCCATGCGCTGCTGCGTCTTGCCGAGTGATCCCAGAGTGATCCCTGAAGCGCCCCGCTAGTCGCCTTTCGACGTCTTTTTCGGCGGCTCGACGACGCGGATGTGCAATTCGCGCAGCTGATGCGGCGAAACAGGTGCGGGGGCGCCCATCAACAGGTCTTCCGCCTTCTGGTTCATCGGGAAGAGCGTGACTTCGCGGATGTTCGGCACGTCAGCGATCAGCATGACGATGCGGTCGATGCCGGGCGCGATTCCGCCATGCGGCGGCGCGCCGTAATGAAAGGCGTGCCAGAGCGCCGGGAACTTCTCCTCCAGATCCCGTTCCTGATAGCCGGCCAGCGCAAAGGCCCGTTTCATGATCTCGGGATCATGATTGCGGATCGCCCCCGAGCTGAGTTCGACGCCATTGCAGACGATGTCGTACTGCCAGGCTAGAATCTCGCCCGGATCCTTCGTCTCTAGGGCCTCCAGCCCCCCCTGCGGCATCGAGAAGGGATTGTGCGAGAAATCCCAGCGCTCCTCCTCTTCATCCCATTCGAACATCGGGAAATCGACAATCCAGCAGAAGGCGAAGCGGTTCTCGTCGATGAGCTCCAGTTCCTCCGCCACCCGCACCCGTGCGCGGCCCGCAAGCTCGGCCGCTTCGGCCTGCTTGCCGGCGGCGAAGAAGACGCCGTCATCAGGGCCGAGATCGAGCCGCTCGATCAGCGCCGCGCTCCGTTCCTCGCCGAGATTCTTGGCGATCGGACCGCCGGGTGCACCCTGTTTGATATTGATGT
>RFIU01000073.1 GCA_003695555.1 Alphaproteobacteria bacterium | reverse complement strand
TGACCGAAACCTGGGCGTTGCGGAAGCCGTGACGCTCGCCGAGCGTCAGCGCCTCGTCCCAGGACTGCACCGCCGCTTCGAGCAGCGCCGCATCCGGGCAGTGGGCATGATCGAGTGGTACCGGTGTGGTGTGCAGCGCCTCATAGCCGTCCTCACGACCGTGAGCCGCACGGGCGTGATTGCGGATGACGCGCAGCATCGCTTCACGGTTTTCCGGATAACCCGGGAAGGCACCGAGCTCTTCGGCCATCTCGGCCGAGGTGCGATAGGCCGCCCCGGTCATCAGTGCGGTGATCGCGCCGGCCAGTGCGCGGCCCTCGTCGCTGTCATAGGGCAGGCCGAGCGACATCAGCAGGCCGCCGAGATTGGCATAGCCGAGGCCGAGCGTGCGGTAGCGATAGCTGAGCTCGGCGATCCGTGCCGAGGGGAACTGTGCCATCAGCACCGAAAGCTCGAGCACGATGGTCCACAGGCGTACCGCATGCTCGAAGTCGGCAACCCGGAAGTGCCCGTCCGCATCGCGGAAGGCCATCAGATTGAGGGAGGCGAGATTGCAGGCCGTGTCGTCCAGGAACATGTATTCCGAGCACGGATTGGACGCCCGGATCCGTCCGGCGGCCGGACAGGTGTGCCAGTCGTTAATCGTCGTGTCGAACTGGATTCCGGGGTCTGCGCACGACCAGGCGGCATAGGCGATCTGGTCCCACAGCACCCGCGCGTCGAGCGTCTTGGCCACCCTGCCGTCGGTACGACGGACAAGGTCCCAGCTTCCGCCCTTGATCGCGGCCTTCATGAAATCATCGCTGACCCGGACAGTATTGTTCGAATTCTGCCCCGAGACCGTTGCATAGGCTTCCGAGTCCCAGTCGGTGTCATAGGTCGGAAAGTCGATGTGGCGATAGCCCTGACGGGCGAACTGGATCACCCGCTGAATGTAGTTTTCCGGGATCTGAACCCGCCGTGCGGCGATGATCTCTCGTTTCAGGGCCCTGTTGCGCTTCGGGTCGAAGGCCTCTTCGCCGAGGCGCTCGCTTTCGGCATGGCAGGCCTCCATGATGCGGTTGAGGTGCAGGTCGCACAGCTTCGAGCCGGCCACCAGTGCGGCAACCTTCTGCTCCTCATGGACCTTCCATGAGATGAACTGTTCGATGTCGGGATGATCGATATCGACCACCACCATCTTCGCGGCGCGCCGGGTCGTGCCGCCCGACTTGATGGCGCCGGCCGCCCGGTCGCCGATCTTCAGAAAGCTCATCAGCCCCGACGACTTGCCGCCGCCGGCAAGCGGTTCATTCTCGCCACGCAGATTCGAAAAGTTCGAGCCCGTGCCGGAACCGTATTTGAACAGCCGCGCCTCGCGCACCCAAAGATCCATGATGCCGCCCTCATTGACGAGGTCGTCGGCGACCGACTGAATGAAGCAGGCATGCGGCTGGGGGTGTTCATAGGCGCTCTGCGAGCGACGCACTTCTCCGGTTTCGGGATCGACGTAATGGTGGCCTTGCGCCGGACCGTCGATGCCATAGGCCCAGTGCAGGCCGGTGTTGAACCACTGCGGCGAATTGGGGGCGGCCATCTGGCGGGCCAGCATGTATCGCAGTTCGTCGAAGAAGGCGCGGGCGTCGTCCTCACAATCGAAATATCCGGCCTTCCAGCCCCACCACGTCCAGGTTCCGGCCAGCCGGTCGAAAACCTGCTTGGCGCTGGTTTCCGACCCGAAGCGCTGATCCTCGGGCAGGGCGGCGAGCGCCTCTTCGTCCGCCACCTTGCGCCACAGCCAGGACGGAACGGAATTCTCTTCCACAGGCTTCAACGCCTGGGGCACGCCGGCCTTGCGGAAATACTTCTGGGCGATCACATCGGTGGCGACCTGCGACCAGGCCGCCGGCACCTCGACGTCCCGCATCTCGAAGACGAGGGTTCCGTCGGGATTGCGAATCTCGCTCGTTGCCCGCTTCCATTCGATGCCGGCGTAGGGGCTGGTACCCGCGCGGGTGAATCGCCGTTCGATGCGCATCCTCATGCCTCCCGGGTTCGCTTGTCTGTTATATGGTCGTCACCACACCCTGATGCGAGAGGGGAAGACCGCAGAAATCCGCTGTTCGATGTCGAGATCCGCCGGTTTTCGCGGGGCTGGACGACTCGCTCGATGGTGCAGATATGGGGTTCCTCCCTCGAACCGGCACAAATTCTAGTATTCTGAACGGGGCAGGCAAGCACAAAGATCTCTTGACTTTTGAGCGGGGAGGATTCTTGGGGTGACCGACTCACCGGCGGCGGCAAAGCTCTATCGCGGCGTCGTAACGGGCGGTCTTATCCCTTGCCAAACTTCTGCCACTTGCTATGAAGACCTTCGAGCTGCGCGAGCGGCGCAAGGCGCGAAGCCGAACGGGAAGAGGCGGCGATGCTCAAAAACATCTTTCTCAAGATCTTCACCTGGTGGAACGGCGCGACGGTGGGCACTCTGCTGTTCACCTGGCGGCACGGTGTTCTCGTCGGCAAGGACGATCAGGGAAACCGCTATTACCGGACCAAGGACGGCCAGCGTCGTTGGGTGATCTACAATGGCGAAGCGGAAGCCTCGCGGATACCGCCCGAATGGCACCGCTGGATTCATTTCACGGCCGACGCCCCGCCGAGCGAGGATCCGCCCGTCGTCAAGCCGTGGGAAAAACCGCACATGCCCAATCCCACCGGCACCCCGGCGGCCTATTTTCCGCCGGGCAGTCTGCATCGCCTCGATCGTGAGAAGGTGGCGCCGAAGCCCCATTATCGGGCTTGGCGGCCCGACGAGGGGGCGGGGGCATCATGACATGAACTCCAATCTCGTCGAATCGCTGATCGGCGCGGTGGTGCTGGCGGTGGCGGCCGCCTTTCTCTATCTCGCCTATACGACGACCGATATCGGCACGCGCGGTGGGACCGAATATATCGCCCGGTTCGAGCGGGTCAGCGGGCTTGCGATCGGTGCCGACGTTCGGATTGCCGGCATCAAGGTCGGATCCGTGACTCGTACCGATCTCGATACCGACAATTATCAGGCCGTCGTGAGCGTGTCGGTCCGTCCCGACATACCCTTGCCCGAGGATACCACTGCCTCGATCACGTCCGACGGGCTGCTCGGTGACGCCTATGTGAAGCTGTCGCCCGGCGGCTCGCCCGACATGCTGCCGCCCGGTGGCGAGATCGAATTCACCGACAGCCCGACCGACCTCTGGTCGCTGATCCGCAAGGCGGTCTATTCCGGCGACGATTCGTCGGCGGGAGACGGAAAGAAGGAATGAAGCGGGTATTCCTGCCGGTGGCCGTTCTTGTTCTGGTGATGGGTCATCGGCCGCTCATGGCGATGCAGTCTCTTGCCGAGGATGCGAAGTCCGGGAACGCTGCAGCGACTCTCCCACCCGAAACGGGTTCCGCGTCCGAACCGCAGGAAGCGCCGGCGACCGTTACCATCGTCCGGGCGCTGGACAAGATCACCGGACGGACGACGGAACTGGAACTTCCTCAGGACAGACCGGTGCGATTCGGAACACTGCGCATCGTCGCAAGACACTGCGAGTCGCGGCCTCCGGAAGAAGAGCCCGAAACCTTCGCATTTCTCGAGATCGACGACATGAAGGACGATCCGCCGAAACGCGTCTTTTCGGGCTGGATGATGGCCTCCTCTCCGGCCCTGCACGCGCTCGAACACCCCATCTATGACGTCTGGGTGATCGCCTGCAGGACCTCGGCGCCGCCTGCGGAAGGCGAAAGTCGATAGAAATTGCCTTGTCGGGCAAGGGCATCGCGCAGGCGCCGGTGATACTCCGCGCGCGCAATGGCGATCGCGCCGAAACGGCCGAGATGTTCGGTCAGGAACTGGGTGTCGAGCAGTCGATAACCGCCGACTTTGAGGCGCGCGACGAGATGGACGAGTGCGACCTTGCTGGCATCGCGGGCCCGGTGAAACATCGATTCGCCGAAGAAGGCGCCGCCGAGCGAAACCCCATACAGACCGCCGACCAGCCGCCCCTCCTGCCAGCATTCCACGCTGTGTGCCGCCCCGCGCTCGAACAGCGCCTGATAGAGCGAGAAGATCGAGTCATTGATCCAGGTGTCCTCTCGCCCCGGCGCGGGCTCCGCACAGCCGCGCATGACACCGGCGAAATCGCGATCGATGGTGACGGAAAAGCGTTCGCGTCGGACGGTCCGGGCCAGCGAACGCGGGACATGAAAGGCTTCCAGCGGAATGATTCCGCGTTCATCCGGGTCTACCCAGAACAGCTCATCCGCATCCCGACTCTCGGCCATCGGGAACAGGCCGCAGGCATAGGCGCCGAGCAGGATTTCCGGCGTTAGCCGTGTCATCGGCAGGATACCCCGAATAAGAAGAGAAGAAACGTGCCGTCACCCTTGCCGGATATCCTTGGCGCGTGAAAGAGGAAAGGGAAAGCCTCTCTAGTCTTCCGGCGCAAATCCGTCGAGCCAGCGTTCGAGCCAGTGGATATCATAGCGCCCTTCGCGGAAATCGTCTTCCTCGATCAGCCGGCGATGCAGCGGGATAGTCGTCTTGACGCCGCCGATGACGAATTCCTCCAGCGAGCGGCGCAGGCGGCGCAGACAGTCTTCGCGGGTTTCGCCGCGCACTACCAGCTTGGCCACCAGGCTGTCATAATAGGGGGGGATGCGATAGCCGGCATAGAGTGCCGAATCGACCCGCACATCGAGCCCGCCGGGCGGGTGATAGTCGCTCACCAGGCCGGGCGAGGGGGCGAAGGTGAGCGGATCTTCGGCATTGATGCGGCATTCGATGGCATGGCCGGAGAAATGGATATCCTCCTGCGTGCGTCCGAGCGGTTCCCCTGCCGCAATACGGATCTGCTGACGAACGAGATCGATGCCGGTGATCATTTCGGTGACCGGATGCTCGACCTGCAGGCGGGTGTTCATCTCGATGAAGTAGAACCGGCCGTCCTGATAAAGAAACTCTACCGTGCCGGCGCCGCGATAGCCCATCTTGCGGACGGCGGTGGCGGTGCGTTCGGCGATCTCGCTGCGCTCGGGCGCCGAGATCACCGGTGATGGGGCTTCCTCCAGGACCTTCTGATGGCGCCGCTGAAGCGAACAGTCGCGCTCGCCCAGATGGATGACATTGCCATGGGTATCGGCGAGTATCTGGATCTCGATATGGCGCGGATGGTCGAGGAACTTTTCCAGATAGACGGCATCGTCCCCGAAGGCGGCCCGCGCTTCGGTCCGGGCGGCGCGGATCGCGTCTTCCAGCTCGGATTCCTCGCGTACCACCTTCATGCCGCGACCACCGCCGCCGGCAGCCGCCTTGACGAGGACGGGAAATCCGATGTCCCCGGCCAGTGCCCGCGCCTCGTCCATGTCGGTGATGCCGCCTTCGGATCCCGGCACCACCGGTACGCCGAGACGCTTCATGGTCTCCTTGGCGGCAATCTTGTCGCCCATCATGCGGATGTGCTCGGGGGTCGGGCCGATGAAGACGAGGCCGTGTTCCTCGACGATTTCGGCAAAACGGGCATTTTCCGACAGGAAGCCATAGCCGGGATGAATCGCGTCCGCATCGGTTACTTCCGCTGCGGCGAGGATCGCCGGGATATTGAGATAGCTGTCTTTTGCAGGCGGCGGGCCGATGCAGACCGCCTCGTCGGCCAGCCGGACGTGCATCGCATCCGAATCTGCCGTGGAGTGGACCGCGACCGTGCGGATGCCCATCTCGCGACAGGCGCGATGAATGCGAAGCGCGATTTCGCCGCGATTGGCGATCAGAACCTTTTCGAACATCTGTTTTCCGTTATCGTGAAGTGGGAATGCCGTGGCGGCAAGGGCGGCGGGCTATTCGATGACCACCAGCGGCTCGCCGAATTCGACCGGCTGGGCGTCCTGGAAGAAGATGTGGCGCACCACGCCGGCACGAGGCGCAGGAATCTGGTTCATCACTTTCATCGCCTCGATGATCAGCAGAGTCTGACCCTCCTCGACCCGGTCACCGACGGCGATAAACGGCTTGGCACCCGGTTCAGGCGCGACATAGGCGGTCCCGACCATCGGCGAGGCGACGACACCGGGATGAGCGCTCCAGTCGTCTTCTCCACCTTCAGCCGTCTCGCTTGCGATCGTCTGCCCCGGCACAGCCGCTTCCCTCACCGTCGCCGGCGATGACGCCACAGCGGGGGCGGGGGGGAGAACGGCAGTGGTGCTCACCTGCTGGCGAACGACCCGAACCCTCAGGCCGTCGTCCTCCACCTCGATTTCGCTCAGGCTCGATTCCTCGAGCAGCGCGGCAAGCTCGCGAATGAGTTCCTTGGCGTCCGCCAGCTTCGACATGTTGCGACCATCCCTTTCGTTCTTTCTGGTTCGCCCGACCGCCACCCCGTCACGATGGAGGTTGACGTAGCGTCAGGCGCGCCAAGTGTTAGCGGTTGGCAGGCGGATTCGCCAAGCCCCTTGCGCGGCTTTGTCCGAGAAATTTCCCTCTCATGCCCGGCGCGTCCCCGATAGGCGGCTCGAGGCGCCTGCGATGCGCAAGAGCAGCGCGCGGGCAGCCAGCTCATAGCCCAGCGGCCCGAGCCCCGAAATCAATCCGGTCGCGGCACGCGCCGTCAGCGAACGGGCGCGGAACTCCTCTCTGGCGTGAATGTTCGAGAGATGCACCTCGATCACCGGCGGGGTGATCGCGGCCACCGCATCGGCGAGCGCGACAGAGGTATGGGTCAGTCCGCCGGGATTGAGGATTACGCCATCGGCGGCCTCGTTTGCCTCATGCAGCCAGTCGATCAGGACTCCTTCGTGATTGGTCTGACGCAAATCGATCGCGACATTGCGCGGCGACGCCCATTCATTGAGACGGGCCTCGACATCGGCGAGCGTCTCCTCGCCGTAGATCTCCGGCTCGCGCCGGCCCAGCAGATTGAGATTGGGTCCGTTCAGTACGCTGATGGTCGTCACTGCTCGCCTCCCAGCCAAGGATATCGCAGGTCTATATCGCTCTTTCATGGCGACTGCAAAGCCGGTGATCAAAGATCGGTGATCTGCGGCCGGATTGCCGAGAGGGGGATGGCAAGCTTGCGGGGGCGCAGTCGCGAGGCTACATCTCAATCGAAGAGGCCGGAAGGACGATCACCGTCTCCGGAACTTTCCCACACAGGAAGGAATCGATCGAGCATGAGCAGCGAGATTTCGGTAACGATCAATGGCGAGAGGCGGCATTTCGAAGGCGGTATCGATATCGCCGCTCTGATCGAACGCCTCGGTCTGGACCCGCACAAGGTGGCGGTGGAGCGCAATCTCGCCATCGTCCCGAAGTCGGCCTATACCGATACCCGGCTGGAGGAGGGCGACCGGATCGAGATCGTCCATTTCATCGGCGGCGGCGAGGCAACGCCTGAGATCGAGAATGAAGACGATGTCCTCGAGGTCGCTGGTCGGCGCTACGCATCGCGTCTGATCGTCGGCACCGGAAAATACCGCGACTTCGAGGAAACCGCCCGAGCCGTGGAGGCTTCGGGGGCCGAAATCGTCACCGTCGCGGTGCGCCGGGTCAATCTTTCGGATCCTTCGAAGCCGATGCTGGTCGATCATCTTTCTCCCGAGCGCTACACTTTCCTGCCGAATACCGCCGGTTGCTACACCGCCGAAGATGCCCTGCGGACTCTGCGTCTGGCGCGTGAAGCGGGTGGCTTCGACCTCGTCAAGCTTGAGGTGCTGGGCGATGAGAAGACCCTCTACCCGGACATGCGCGAGACTCTGCGCGCGGCCGAGACGCTGATCGCGGAAGACTTCAAGGTCATGGTCTATATGAATGACGACCCGATCATGGCCAGGGAACTTGAAGAAATGGGCTGCGTCGCCCTGATGCCGCTCGGCGCACCGATCGGCTCGGGACTCGGAATTCAGAATCCGGTCAATATCCGACTCATCGTCGAGCAGGCGAACGTGCCGGTTCTGGTCGATGCCGGGGTAGGCACCGCATCGGATGCGGCGATCGCGATGGAACTCGGCTGTGACGGCGTGCTGATGAACACGGCGATTGCGGCGGCTAAGGATCCGGTTCGGATGGCCCGCGCGATGCGCCACGCGGTGATTGCGGGGCGTGCTGCCTATCTGGCCGGGCGGATGCCGAAGAAGCGCTATGCCGACCCGTCGTCACCGCTTGCCGGTCTGATCTGACGCCACTTGCCGACCAGCCGCGATTGAAGATCGGGGTTGCGCCTATTGTCGGAAGATTCGCTCAAGGCCGGTCTCGAGCGGGGCAGGGCAGGGAAGTCCTCATTCCCCTTGGCGCAGAAGCCGCGATCCCTGTCCGCCGCTCAATGCTTTTCCTCCTCGGGGCGTTTCAGCGCGTCGTCGATAGCGGCCTCGAGCGCGTCAAGGCCGACGGCGCCTTCGAACGGCCGGGCATTGATCAGATAGGTCGGCGTGCCGGAAATGCCGAGCGAGGCGGCCCGGTTCAATGTCCGCTGGATTCCCTCCTCGATCGCCGGATCGTGCATGTCGCGCTTGAGGCGTTCGACATCGAGGCCAAGCTTGCCGGCCATCGCGAGAATACGTCCCTCGTCCAGCCCGCGCGGTGCGGTCATCAGGGCATCGTGGAGCTCGAAGAAGCGGCCCTGGCGGTAGGCGGCGACCGCAGCACGCGCGGCGATCCGTGAATAGGGCGGTTCACCTGGACGGTCGAGCACCGGGAACTGCTTGAAGACATAGCGGATTTTCTTGCCGTAATGTTCGAGAAGAACTTGCGTGTCGTGATGCGCGCGACGGCAATAGGGACAGCGATAGTCGTAGTATTCGACGATCGTCACCGGCGCATCGGCGGGGCCGGCGACCGGTGAGAAGCCGTCATCCGCGATCTGCGGCCAGACCCGCAAGATACGCCGTTCCATGTCGCTTTGGAGCGATTCCTGCTGATCCTTCTGCCAACGCTGGATCGCCTCGATGACAACTTCCGGATGGGCAAGCAGATAGTCGCGAATGGCCGTTCCACTTTCAGATGAGGATTGCGCCGCGCTTCCCGTCCGGTCCGCATTCCGGCTCGCGCCCAAGGCCCATTCCCGGCCGGCGAGGCCGAGCAGGACAGCGAACAGAACCAACAGTATGATGGCGCGCGAACTGGAAGAGCGCGAACTGGCAGAATGAGACATGAAACGCTCCGGTCCCCTTTAATAAGATGCGTGAATTCGGCGACGGGTGGTCGCCTCGCCCCCCGGTACGGCGCGAACATTGCGACTTGTCGCTCGCGCGTCAAGAAGAAGACGTGTTCCGGTGAGGAAATCCTCTCTTCCATACTGAAGGAAGAAACCCGCGTGTCATGTTCAGGGGGCGGCCGGGCCGATGAGCAGCTCCAGCCGATTGTTCCGGCGCTGTCGGCGACGCCCCTTGTGGTCCTTCAGGTCAGCAGCCGCGACCATTGCGATATCCTGGGCGCGCAGCCATGCCGGCGTCCCTTTACGCAGCCCCTTCATCGCCTTGGCGGCAAGATGGGCGGCGCGCGCCGGCTGACGGATCAGCAGAAAACGTTCGGCACCGGCCAGTGCGGCCATGTCCTCGTCACCAAGGCGCGTATAGACCTCTGCGAGCTGGAACCAGGCGAAGGGATCTTCGCGATCCAGCCGCACCGAACGGGTCAGCACCTCGACCGCCTTGCGGTCGGTTTCCGGTGTCTCCAGGGCGACGAGGGCGCGACCATAGAGAGCCAGGATCAGCGGCTCGTTCGGGGCGAGCGCGGCGGCCCGCGAAAGATCGGCCAGCGATTCCTTCACATGGCCGTTTTCGAACAGGATCTGGCCGCGGATCTCGTGAAAATAGGGATTGTCGGGCTCTGCCGCGATCAGCGCCTCGGCCTCTGCCAGCGCCTTGTCCCATTCGAGCATCTTGTTATAGGCATAGACCCGCGCGTAACGCGCCGGAATGCTCGTATTTTCCGGCGGATAGGCGCCCAGTGTCGCCTTTGGCGGCCAGACGTAGCCCTGCAGCTTGGCCTTGACCCGAAGATACTCTTCCTCAAGACCCGGATCGGTCGGCGCATTCCAGTAGGGCGAGGCCTTCAGCTTCGATTCCAGATTGCTGATCCGCTCGCTGGAAAGGGGATGGGTCAGCACATAGGGATCGATGCGATTGCCATAACCGACAAGTTCCTGGAATCGAAACTTCTCGAAGACCTGCAACAGCCCCCGGCCAGACTGGTGCGTCTTGAGCAGCAGTTCGGCGGCCGCCTGGTCGGCGGATGCCTCCTGCACCCTGCGAAAGCTCAGAATGCTGCGCTGGGCCATCGATTGACCGCCGAGGATCAGGCCGGCGCCGGCATCCGGCGCACCCGCCGCGATCGCCGCCGCGCCGAGCAGCAGCGAAAGGATGGTCATCGTCGTCGCCGGCGCGACCGCCTCGTTCATGCGCTGGACGTGTCCACCGAGCATGTGGCCGGTTTCATGCGCGACGACACCGATGATCTGATCGACATTGTCCGTCTGAAGGATCATGCCGGAATGGACGAAGATCATCTGTCCGCCGGCATAGAAGGCGTTGAGCGAAGGGTCGTCGAGCAGGATGATCTTGACATTGTGCGGCTGAAGGCCACCGGCGGCAAACAGCGGATCGGCGGCACGATGGAGAAAGGCCTCGGTCTCGGCATCGCGCAGGACTCTAAGCCCCTGCGCCATCACCGCCCTTGCATCGAACAGGAGCAGTGCGAGGCAAGCAATCGTTACGCACAACAGGTGCCGCCATTCACGCATCGTGCGGATCAGGACTCCTCTCCCTTTCGGTTCGCCGGTCGGCGGGCGGGACCGTGATTTCTTCCCTCCATCATGCAGGATATGGGGAAAAGCGGGGCGATTTGAAGGCAAAAGCGAAAGGAAGGGAAGTTTCACATCGAAAACGGCAGAACGCCCCGCCAACAGAATCTGCTTCTGTGGGCGGGGCGGCTTGTCGCGGGCGGGCCGATCGCTTCAATGCCGGCAAGGGCGGTGTGGATTCTCAACCGAAGGCGCGCTGCCACCAGCCGCGGCGGCGTCTCTCTTCCTTGCCGGGCTCATCCTTGGAAGGCTCGGATTCCGTCGTATCCGCCTTCGTCCTGCCGCTGCCCGTCGCCGCCACCTGTTCGACGGCCGACGTGTCTTTGGCCTGCCGTGGGGCAGGGGTGTCGGCATGCGCGGCGGCTTCCGTAGAGGAGGCGGGCGAGGAAGCGGGAGCCTTGACGTCGGAAGTGGCCTGCGTCGATGCCGGCGGCTTGCGGCGCGATCGGCGCTTCGGCGCCGGGCGTTCGGGCACGGCTTTCTCGGTGGGCTTTTCCGCGGGTCCGGTTTCCG
>RFIU01000072.1 GCA_003695555.1 Alphaproteobacteria bacterium | reverse complement strand
GAGAGAAGATGTCGGGACGCGCATAATGGCCGGCGACATCGAGAGTCATGATTTCCTCCACCGCCGCCTTCAGCGGCAGATCGACGCCGAGCAGTTCCTCCCCGCGACCTGCAGGACCGGCAAGCGGCGCCCCATCCGGACCGAAGACGGTGCTGCCGCCGGCAAGCAGCCAGTCGTCATCCGCGCCCGGCATCGTTTCCAGCATCTCCAGCGCAGGCGCCGGCACGCCGCGACGGGATCGTACCGCCTCAAGCGCCGCGCCGCGGGTCATCGCCGCCCCTACGGCCAGCACGAAGCAGCGCCCCTCGAAAGCGAAATGGCGGCTCGCGACACGGTTCATCTCTTTTACCCACGGCCATTGCGCGACATGGACCAGCGCCCCCTTGCGATGCACCGCGGCGCGCAGTTCGGGCATCCAGTGTTCCCAGCAGACGAGCGCCGAGATGCCGCCGTAATCGCTCGGCAGCGGGGCCAGCATGGCGGTTTCGGCCATCCCCCAGACGAGCCGTTCGCCATGGGTCGGCACCAGCTTGCGGTGGAGCGTGGCCGCCCCATGGGCACCGAACAGAAAGACGCTGTTCATCAGCGTGCGGCCGACCCGCTCATGCGCGCCGATGACGACATCAACGGCGCACTCTTCCGCCGCCTCGGCGAGCATCGCGGTATGCTCGTCGCCCCATTCTACCGCGTTTTCCTGAAGCAGACGATAGAGCGCCTTGGCACCGGCGTCGTCCCAGCGCGCCGCCCCCGGCGAGACATCCAGCCAGATCGGATATCCCGCCAGCCAGGTCTCGGGAAAGGCGACGAGACGCGCGCCTTCGTCGGCGGCCAGTTCGATCAGACGACGGGCAAGGCGCAGCGAACGGTCCCGGTCGAGAAAGACGGGTGCCGCCTGCACCAGCGCCACCCGCACCCGTTCGGGCAGGGCTTCGGGGGGAATGGGCAGCGGCGGATGGCTCATGGTCGCTTGTCTCCTCTGCTCCGATCAGCGCCCGCATCTGTCGGGCCGGTATCCTTGCGATCCCCCCCGGGACGCGCAGGCGGCGCCAGCGTTTCGAGAAAACCGGAGATCGCGCGTGCCGTCTCGGAAGGGCGTTCCTCCTGCGGCACATGGCCGGCGTCATCGAAGACGACGAGCCTCGAATGCGGCAGACGTCGGGAAAGCTCTTCGCCGATGGCCAGCGGAATCAGGTGGTCTTCGCGACCCCAGATGACCAGCGCCGGAACAGACAGACGCTCGACGGCAAGCGGTGGCTCGTCGGCAAGTGCCGCGAAGCGCTTCATCAACGCACGGCGGGATCCTTCCATGCGCATCAGCCGCCAGTAGCGATCGACGAGAGCGGGCGTCACCCGTGCCGGATCGGCATAGACGGCGCGCACACTTCTTTCCACCAGACTGCGCGGCGTGATCCGGGCGATGAGCGGACGAAGCAGCGGGATCGCGGCGAGCCGGAAGCCGATCGGCACGTGACGATCGGAGAGGTCGAGAGCAAGACCCGCTGAATCGATCAGCACCAGGGCTGCGACCCGATCGGGATATCGCAGCGCATAGGCCATCGCCATCTCACCGCCCATCGAATTGCCGCCGATGACGAAGCGCGCAAGCCCCAGATGATCGACGAGGCGGGCGATCGCCGCCACCATGCCGGCACGATCATAGCGTCCTTCGGCCGTCGCGCCGGTCAGGCCATGGCCCGGCAGATCCATGGTGACGATCCGCCAGCGATCCTTGAGCCGCGCGACGACCCCTTCCCATGTGTGCAGCGACGAGGCTGTTCCATGTAGCAGCAAGACGGTAAAAGGCGCGTCACGCGGGCCTTCGTCGCGATAATGGATGCGGCTCCCGCTCGGCAGTTGCAGGAACTGCGAGGGGGGCGTGCCATAAAGACGTTCGAGCGCGCGGCGTGGGATCGATGGCGTATAGGCGAGCGCGTAACCGATCGCCAGCGCAATCACCAGCAGGCCGGCCAGCTGACGCAGGAGCGAGCCCAGGAACCCCTCCCGCCGCTTGGAGAACATTCTTCTGCGGCGTGCCATTTCGGTCCTCCCCCGGATGTCCACCGAACCTTGAACCTATAGCCAGCCGCCGAGCTCCCGCAAGACGAGATGGGCAAGCAGATCGAGATGGCCGGGACTGTCATTGAGGCAGGGCACGCGGACGAATTGCCGTCCGCCGGCCTCATGAAAGACCTTGGCCACCTGCCGATCCAGTTCTTCGAGCGTTTCCAGACAGTCCGCCGTGAATCCCGGCGCCACCAGGGCCAGTGCGCGTATCCCACCGGCGGCGAGTTCGCGCACCGTCTCTTCGGTCGAGGGGCCGAGCCATCGTGCGGGACCGAAGCGAGACTGAAAGGCAAGGTGAAAGCGCGCCTGCGGCCAGTCGAGCGCACAACGCAGGGCTTCAGCACTCGCCCGGCAGTGATCCTCATAGGGATCGCCGGCAGCAATCCTTGCGAGCGGCAGGCCGTGAAACGAGACGACGAGATGCGGCGGCGGTGCTTCAAGGGCCGACAGTTCCTTGCGCACCGAAGCGGCAAGTACCTCGATATAGGCGGGGTCATCATACCAGGGGGGCAGAGTCCGGATCGCCGGCAGCAGAGTGCGCCCCCGCTTCCAGCGGGCCAGCTCATCGAGCACGCTTGCCGTCGTCGCCGTCGAGTACTGCGGATAGAGCGGCGCGACGAGCAGACGGCGGACGCCTGCCGCCATCAGCTCGTCCAGTACTGTGGCAAGCCCCGGTCGGCCGTAGCGCATCGCATGGCGCACCACTACCCGGCCATGGCCGAAGAGGGTATCGAAACGCGCCTCGAGCTCGCGCGCCTGCACACGGGCGATCCGCCTGAGCGGACTTTCGTCATGATCGGTGTCCCAGATTTCCCGATACAGATCCGCTACCCGCCGGGCCCGAATGGGGGCGATGACCAAGCGCAGCAGCGGCTGCCAGACTACCGCCGGCAGATCGACAATGCGCGGATCGCTCAGGAATTCAACGAGATAGCGCCGCACAGCAGAAGGGGTCGGCGCATCCGGAGTTCCGACATGAACCAGCACCACCCCGATCGGATCGGCAACAGCCTGCGCCTCGTCGCTCATCGCGAGCAATCCCGTTCGCCGCATTGCGCCCGGTCGAGCAGCAGGTGATCGGCCAGCACCAGCGCCATCATTGCTTCCACCACCGGGACTGCGCGTATGCCGACACAGGGATCATGGCGTCCTTTGGTTACGATCTCGACCTCTTCGCCGGCTCGCGTCAGCGTCCGGCGCGCGATCCGGATTGAGCTTGTCGGCTTGAAGGCGACGCGCACGACGACCGGCTGCCCGGACGAGATGCCGCCCAGAATCCCGCCGGCATGGTTGGAAAGAAAGCGCGGCGCGTCCGGTGAGGCACCGGCGCGCATCTCATCGGCATTCTCGCTGCCCTTCAAGCGCGCGGCCGCGAAACCGGCGCCGATCTCGACACCCTTGGCGGCATTGATCGACATCATCGCGGCCGCCAGATCGGCATCGAGCTTGCCATGGACCGGCGCGCCGAGGCCCGCCGGCACGCCCTCGGCAACGCATTCGACGACCGCGCCCAGCGAATCGCCGGCACGCCGCGCCTCGTCGAGCATTTCTTCCCAGCGCGCGCGGATCTCGGGATCGGGCGCGAACAGCGGATCGGTGGCCGCGGCCGCAAGATCAATCCTGCCGGGCGGCACCGCTTCACCGCCGATCTCAACGACGGCGGCACGGATCGTCACCGGTGAGCCCAGCAGATGCGCAAGGACGCGGCGCGCCAGCGCGCCGGCCGCCACCCGGACCGCCGTCTCGCGGGCCGACGATCGGCCACCGCCGCGCGGATCGCGCAGACCGTACTTCAGATCATAAGTGTAATCGGCATGCCCCGGCCGCCAGCGATCGGCGATCTCGGCATAATCCTTCGAACGCGCGTCGCGATTGCGGATCAGCAGCGAGATCGGGGTACCGGTGGTACGTCCCTCGTAGACACCAGAGAGAATTTCCACCTCGTCCGGCTCACGCCGCTGCGTCGTGTGGCGGCTGCGCCCCGGCCGGCGACGGTCGAGAAAGGGCTGAATATCCGATTCCGACAGCGCGATGCTCGGCGGGCAGCCATCGATCACCCCACCGATCGCCGGACCGTGCGATTCCCCCCAAGTGACGAGGCGCAGCAGACGACCGAAACTGTTCCAGGACATCACCGGATCTCCAAGGGGGGTCGCGCGCGAGGCGCCGACCGATGATCCGCCCGCTATTTCGCGAGCGAGATGTCGGGCGCGTCGACCTGCTTCATGCCGACCGTGTGATAGCCGGCATCGACGTGCAGGATCTCGCCGGTCACCCCACCCGAAAGCCCGCTCAGCAGAAACAGGCCGGCGCCGCCGACATCTTCGATCGTGACATTGCGGCGCAGCGGGGCATTGTGTTCGTTCCACTTCAGAATATAGCGGAAATCGCCGATGCCGGAAGCCGCCAGCGTCTTGATCGGCCCCGCCGAGATCGCATTCACTCGAACGCCCTTCGGGCCGAGATCATTGGCGAGATAGCGCACGCTTGCCTCCAACGCGGCCTTGGCCAGCCCCATGACATTGTAGTGCGGCATCACTTTTTCCGCCCCATAATAGGTAAGCGTCAGCAGACTGCCACCTTCACTCATTAGCGGTTCGGCATGGCGCGCCACTTCGGTGAAGGAGTAGCACGAGATGTGCATGGTCATCAGGAAATTGTCCTTCGAGGTGTCAATGTATCGCCCACGCAGCTCGTTCTTGTCGGAAAATCCGATCGCATGAACGAGGAAATCGAGCGTACCCCATTCCTCCTTCAGTCGGTTGAAGACGGCGGCGATGCTCTCGGACTCGGTCACATCACAGGACAGAACGAGCCGGCTGTTCACTTTCTCGGCAAGCGGGCGAACGCGCCGCTCCAGCGCCTCGCCCTGATAGGTGAAGGCAAGTTCGGCCCCCTGATCGGCAAGTGCGAGCGCGATTCCCCAAGCGAGCGAACGGTCGTTGGCGACCCCCATGATCAGGCCGCGCCTGCCTTCCATCAATGCTGTTCCCGTCATCGAATGGCGTTTCCTTCCCGCTGGTCTCTCGCCCGTCCGTCACTTGGACCATCCGCAGATCCCGGACCGGCGTTCTGCTCTTCATGTTTCGCACTGCATCCTAGCGAACACCCCGTTCGGGTCAATCTCCGTGCGTCACTGGCGGTCTTTCCTCCTCGTTGCCGGTGTGGCTGTAGGCGGCATTGAGATGGGCGCCGAAGATGAAGCTCGCCGCCAGAAAGAAGAAGAAAAGCTGCGTCAGGACGATGCCGGCGAGCGATCCATAGAAGATGTCATAGCGTTCGGCATGAGAGAGGAAAAGCGCGACGGCCTTGGCGCTCGCCCACCAGGCGATGAGCGTCCAGACGGTGCCCGGCAGGTAGCGGCGCCTTAGCCCCGGCACCGCCGGCGTGAACAGGCGATAGCCGCCGAAGACGGCCGCCAGGATCAGCAGTGGCGCGATCACATGATGGGCGAGACGGCCGAGTTCGAGGACCTGCCCGGGCAACGTGAACCAGCGCTCGGCCGCTGCGAGCACCACCGGCAGCAGCACCAGCAGCGACATCGCCGCCAGAATCAGGGCGGCTGCGATCAGAACCAGCATCAGATTGACGCTCATCCGCTTCCAGAAGGGCATGGCATGCGGCCAAGCGTCGAAAGCTTCGATCACCGTCAGGCGCGCCGCCTCCAGCCCGTTGATCGACACCCATAGCGCGAACAGGATCGCGCCGGTCAGCAGTCCCTCATCGGCATGTGCAATGGTATTGTCGATGGGCCGAGAGATTGCCTCGGCAATGCGGGCGGGAAGATTTTCCATCAGCAGGGCGATGGCCTGCTGACCGGCTGCCGTCTGACCGAAGAAGCCGGCAAGATTGAGGAGAAAGATCAGAAAGGGAAACAGCGCCAGCAGGCCGAGAAAGGCCAGATTGCCGGCGTGCTCGAATCCATGGCTTACAAGAAAGCGACGCGCGGCCCGATACCAGCGCAGCGCATGCACCCGGATCAGCCAGCGTGCCATCCGTTCCTCGTCCATCGCGCGCTTTCCTTCTTCATCCACCGGCAAGGGGCATCATCCTCGAAGGCGTTGAGAGAGGGCAAGCCCCCTTCGCGGCCTGTCCGGTCAGGCATCCGCCTGCGCGAGCGCAAGATACGGACAACAGCCCGGGAAAGGATCGCCGCACCGGCTTGAAGAGAAAATCAGGGGAGAAACGCAGGGCGCCGTGGCGCCGGCCTCAGTCCTTGTCCGCGAAACGCTGCGGGGAGCGGGGAGAAGTCTTTTCCGCCCAGTCTCGGATCGCCTTCTCGAGCGCGGCATCGGGCTCTTCCGGCAAGTGGATGCGGACCCGATAGACGAGATCGCCGCGCGTCCCCTTGTCGTCCAGCACCAGCCCCTTGCCGCGGATTCGCAGGCGGCGGCCGGTGGAACTTCCCTTCGGCACGCGAATCGTTGCCCGTCCGTCAAGGGTCGGCACCGTTACCTTGGCGCCGAGCACCGCCTCTTCGAGCGAGAGCGGCAGGTCGCAGACGACCGTATCGCCTTCGCGCGTGAACCAGGGGTGCGGCGCGATCGAAACGTCGATCAGCGCATCGCCTGCCTTGCGGGCGAGGCGACCCGAGCGCCCCTGCCCCTTGAGCCGGATCTGCTGTCCCTCGCGCACTCCCGGCGGGATCTTCACCCGCACCGTCCGACCGTCGGCAAGCTGCACCGTCTTGGTTGCGCCGAGACAGGCCTCGATGAAATCGAGGGTCAGGCGATAGTGGACGTCACGCCCGCCATCGGCTGCGCTGCGACCGCTGGCCTGCGAAGTGCCCCGCCCGGCCGCGCCGGCTGCGCCACGATGACGCGCACCGGCACGGAAACCGAAGAGGTCGGAAAAGAACTCCTCATCGGTGGTCGCCTGTTCGAAGACGCGATCAAAGTCGAAACCGCCGGCAGATCCACCGTTCGCGCTGCGCGCACGCGCACGAGCCTCATGTCGAAATCCCATCCGTCGCTCGGCGTCATAGGCGGCGCGGCGTTCCGGGTCACCGAGCACCGAATAGGCACTCGAGACTTCCTTGAAACGCTCGTGGGCCGCCGCATCATCGGGGTGACGATCGGGATGCAGTTCCTTCGCCAGCCGCCGATAGGCGCGCTTGATCTCCTCGGCGGTGGCCGAGGGGGTAAGCCCCAATGTCCGATAGAGGTCCGTCATCCCATTCCATCATCAAGATGTTGCTTGACCGCCCGCATGCTATGCCGTGAAAAGCGATAAGGATTGGTTAGCAAAGGCGCAAGGTCGATATCTGGCGCGAGACGCGCTAATGCATGCTCCAATGGAGAGAATCGCGATGAACCAGCAGACGGACACGGCGCATGACGATCCCTTCAAGCTGTTCGGACTGTGGATGAAGGAGGCGGAGCTCGCCGAGCCCGACAACCCCAATGCCATGATTCTGGCGAGCGCCGATGCGCGCGGCCAACCCGGCGCACGCGCCGTGCTCTGCAAGCACTGGGACGAGCGCGGCTTCGTCTTCTACACCAATCTGGAAAGCCGCAAGGCGCGGGAGATTCGTGAGAATCCGAAAGTCTCGCTGCTCTTCTACTGGAAGTCGCTGGCCCGTCAGGTGCGCATCGACGGTATCGCCGAACAGATCCCGGATGACGAGGCCGATGCCTATTTCGCAACCCGGCCGCGCGGCAGCCAGCTCGGAGCCTGGGCATCGCGCCAGTCGGCGGAAATGCCGAACGGCAAGGCCGATTTCGAGCAGCGGCTTCACGAGGTCGAAGAGCGCTTTCACGGCCGTGAGGTGCCGCGTCCACCCTTCTGGTCGGGCTTTCGGGTAACGCCAAGGGCGATCGAGTTCTGGGAGGAGCAGCCCTTCCGCTGGCATGACCGGCGCCTCTTCCACCGTAATGACGAAGGCGCATGGACGATGAGCTGGCTCTACCCTTAGGAGCAACGGGTCACCGGCGCAAAGCGCCGAACACGAAAGGCGTGCGCGATGGAAGGACTGGAACAGCTGTCGACGATGCGGGTGGCGCCGGAAAAGGCGCGGCTGCTCCAGCGCGCGACCTGGGCTTCGATGACGGTGGCGCTGCTGCTGGCGGGGGCCAAGGGTGTCATCGTCGTGATGTCGGGTTCCGTCGCCCTGCTCGGCTCCTTCTTCGATTCGCTGCTGGATCTCGTCGCTTCCGCGATCATCTTCCTCGGGGTGCGCGCCGCCCTGCAGCCGCCGGATGCCGAACACCGCTTCGGCCACGGCAAGGCCGAAGGGCTCGCCTCGCTCGCTCAGGCCGCGATCATGGGGGGGTCGGCGCTTTTTCTGTTCAGCGAAGCGGTCGATCATCTGCTGCACCCGCGCAGCCCCTCCCACTCCTTGGCGATCATCGCAGTCAGCGCCGTCGCCATCGCCGCAAGCGTGCTGCTCATCGCCTTTCAGCAGTGGGTGGTCCGACGCACCGGCTCGCTCGCGATCCGCGCCGACCGTGCCCATTATCTCGGCGACCTCTCGCTCAATGCCGCGGTGATCCTCTCGGCCTGGTTGTCCGGCCGCTTCGTCCTGGCGGACGGTCTGTTCGGGCTTGCCATTGCCCTTTGGATCGCCTGGCAGGCATGGTCCGTCGCCCGTCATGCCGTGGACATGCTGATGGACCGGGAATTCGATGAGGCGGCACGCGAGCGGATCTTCGAGATCGCGATGGGCAATCCGCAGGTAAAGGGGGTTCATGAGCTGAAGACCCGCTCGTCGGGCACCCATGACTTCATTCAGCTTCACCTCGAGGTCGATCCCGAGATGAGCGTTCGGCGGGCGCACCTCGTCGCGACCGAGGTGGAGGCGGCGATCAGCGAGGAATTCCCGACCGCCGAGATCCTCATCCATATCGATCCCCTTGGTGTTGAGGATCATGAGCCTGTGGTCGGACCGAAGGGATCGACGGCGGTCTTGGCGAGCCCGGAACTTTCCGGCTAGAAGAATGGCGGCGGCTCCTCTTGCAGGGACAGAAAGGGGTATTGCGGCGTGCAGCAGGGATGCACCGACAAGGATCAGGACAGGGTGACGAGCGACGCAAGGCGCGCGATCGTCCACGGCCTTCGTCAATGCGACCGCTGCCGTGCCGCCACCCGCTTCCTCGAGGGGCTCGGCTTTAAGGTACATTTTCACGACCTGCGCCGCGACGGCCTCGACGAGGCGCTGCTCCGGCAATGGGTGGAGGAATTCGGCCTCGCCCATCTGATCAATCGTCGCGGTACCACCTGGCGCCGTCTCGGCGAAGCGGAGCGTGCGGTGCTGGCGGAAGGTGGCGACATCACCATTCTGCTCGACCAGCCCAGCCTTTTGCGGCGCCCCGTCATCCGGAGCGGCGACGGCTGCTGGCTGGGCTTCGATGCGACCGTCGCGGCCGAAATCGAGGAAAGGATGGCGGCGTCATGATCCGGATCCCCTATCTCCAGATCAACGCCTTTACACGCCAGCCCTTCCACGGCAATCCGGCAGCCGTCTGCCCGCTCGACGAATGGCTGCCCGATGCCGTCCTGCAGGCGATCGCGAGAGAAAACCATGTATCGGAAACGGCCTTCTTCATCCCCGCCGCCGATGATGACAATGAGGTCGATTTCCACCTGCGCTGGTTCACGCCCGAAGTCGAGGTTGATCTTTGCGGTCATGCGACACTGGCGGCCGGGCATGCGATTCTTTCGAACCTCAAGGGGCGTGGCGAGGCGGTGCGCTTTCAAAGCCAGTCGGGTCTGCTGATCGTCACCCGCGACGATGACCGCCTGGCGCTCGACTTTCCCACCCGCGCACCGACGCGCGCAGAGATTCCTGCCGGCCTTGCCGAGGCGATGGGACACGCCCCGCAGGATTTTCTGACCGGCGGGCGCGACCATCTGCTGATCTATGAGGACGAGCACGCGATCCGCGCCCTGGAACCTGACTTCGAGGCCCTGCGCGCCCATGGTCGTCACGGTTTCATCGCCACGGCGCCGGGTGATGACAGCGATTTCGTCTCACGCTGCTTCTTTCCCGACTTCGGAATCGACGAGGATCCGGTGACCGGCTCGGCGCATTGCGTCCTCGGCCCCTATTGGGCAGAACGTCTGGGCAGATCGCGGATGTTCGCTCGTCAGCTCAGCCGCCGAGGCGGGGAACTGTGGCTCGAGATGCGCGATGACCGCATCCACATCGCCGGACACTGTGTCGAGGTGATCGCCGGCGAAATGCTGGTGCCTGAAGAGGTTTCGGAAGAATGACCCATCCCCTCGTCGAGGTCCACGGCCTCAAGAAGACCTATCCCGGTCCCGTCGAGGCCCTGCGCGGCATCGACTTCAGCTTCGCACGCGGCGAAATCTTCGCCCTGCTCGGACCCAATGGTGCCGGCAAAACGACCACCGTGCGGATCCTGGCGACCCTGAGCCAGCCGAGCGCCGGGCGAGCGCTGATCGACGGGCACCATGTCGTAAATGAAGCGCCGGCCGTTCGTCGCCTGATTGGCTATGTCGGGCAAGCCAGCGCGGTGGACGAGCGCCTGACGGCGCGCGAAAATCTCATGCTTCAGGGCCGGCTTCAGGGACTTGCGGGCGGCGTGCTGAAACGACGGGTAGAAGAGATGCTCTCGCTCATCGATCTTGCGGCGCAAGCCGACCGGCCGAGCGGCGGATGGTCCGGCGGCATGCGCCGGCGGCTCGATCTGGCGATGGGGCTGATCCACGGGCCGCGTCTGCTGTTCCTCGACGAACCTTCGGCCGGCCTCGATCCGGAATCGCGTGCGGCGATCTGGAGCGAGATCGCAGACCTCGCGCACGGCAGCGGCATGGGCATTCTGCTTACCACCCATTATCTGGAAGAAGCCGACCGGCTGGCCGACCGGGTCGCGATCATCGACCGCGGCACGATCGTCGCGATCGGAACCCCGGAAGAGCTCAAATCACGGATCGCCGGCGATGTCCTGATCGTCGAGTTTGCCGATCCGGCCGACCTTGCCGAAGGAGTGCGCCGCCTGAAGACGAACGAGGCGGTGCGGGATCTGCGCAGCAGCGGGCGGACCCTGCATCTGACGGTCGAGAATGGCGCGCAGGCGATTCCGGTCGTGATGACCGCCCTGCAGGGGGTGGCGGTCGTCTCCATCTCGATCCAGCGTCCCACCCTTGATGACGTCTATCTCGCGGCCACCGGCCGGACGATGCGGGAAGCGGAGGCCGGGATCGGAGCAGAAAACAGCGACAGCGCGATCAGGAAGGGTGAAGCGGCATGAACGACGGGATGAGAGACGATGCGGTCTCGCGCGCCCTTGCGCCGATCGGCGGAGATGACGCCGATGATGTCGCACCCGTGCATGGCTCAGCGGCTGGCGCGACGAGGAAAGAACGGGAGGCGATCGCCGCCGACCCGCAGGCTCTGCTGGCGCTTGGCGCGCTTATCGGTCGCCTCTTTCTTCACGACCGTCGCGCCCCGACCTTCGTTATCATCAATGTCATCCAACCTTTGATCTGGCTGCTGCTGTTCGGCTCGCTGTTTTCCGGCGTCACCCGCCTGGCCGGTTTTCCGACCGACAATTACTTCGCCTTTCTGGCGCCGGGGCTGATGGTGATGACCTCGCTGTTCGGTTCGGCCTTTTCGGGCATGAGTCTGCTGATGGACGAGCAGCGCGGCCTTCTCGACCGCTTCTTCACCAGTCCCGTCCCGCACTGGACGATCCTTGCCTCCTATGTTCTGCACACCGCCCTCATCGTCATGGTCCAGGCGAGCGTCATCCTGTTGGCCGCGATGATCGCCGGGGCGAGGCCGAGCGGCGGCTTCATCGGCCTTCTTGCCACCTATGGCGCCGTCTTCCTGATCGGCGGGGCCGTCGGCGCGCTCTCGAACGCGCTGGCGCTCGTGCTCAAGCGACATGACGCGGTGATCGGCGTCATGAACTTCATGATCCTGCCGCTCGTCTTTCTCTCGACGATGATGATCGCCCGCCCGGCCATGCCGATCTGGATGCTGCACATCAGCCTCATCAATCCGGTGGACTGGGCGGTGACCGTCGCCAGGGCGGGATTCTTCGGGCACTGGCAGGGCGATCTGTGGCGTGACATGATCGGCCTTGCCGTCTTCTTCGTGCTGATGACGATGCTGGCAGGGCGCGCCTTCCGTCGTCAGCGCCTGTCGGGCTAGCCGATCGTCGAGAGCCGCACCCGAACCGTCCTCCGTTCCGCACAGGAAAGAACAAGTCGCGCGGCCCGGGCCACCGGCGGCGATACCGCCCGGCAAGAGGAGCTTTCGGTTCCGGTTCGCCTAAGACGTGGTGGAAGCTCAGGCCTCTTCCGGAGTCAGGCCGAGCGCTTCCAGTCCATCGGCGAGATAGTCGGCGACCAAGGGCGTGGAAAGCAGGTATTCCGATGTCTTATGAGTGGCCTCGCGCTGGGCGTCGAGGCGCGCCTGTTCGAGCTCGTCCGGCTCGAAGCTGCCGCGACCGATCCACATCAGCACGACGAGGTCGATCTTCTCGTCATCATTGAGATTGTCGATGAATTCGGCAATTTCCGAAAGCTCGGTATCCGCGCCGTTGGGCAGCGTATCATCCTCGCCCTCGATCCCGATGGAAAGTTCCCCGATGGCCTCATGAATGCGTTCGATCAGATAGGAGACGGTCGCGACGCTGATGTTGAGCGATACTCCTTCCTCCCCGTCGGCAGGGGTGGGGGCATGCGTGCCTGTCGTCATGTCCGATCTCCAGCGATCCAGATTCCATCATGGAGCGCGCCGCGCGCGACCCTGTGCCGTCAGGACTTGGTCCGCGAGAGCAGACGCTCGCGCCGGTCCTTCACCTGCCGCAAGGCGGTATCGAAAGCCTCCTTCACGGCCAGGAAGATATCCGGCTTCGCCGATCCTTCGCCCGTCTCATGAGTGACGACGATCTCGCCGAGGTCCGGGGAATGAAGCGTCAGATGCACGACATAGCGCACGCCCCAGCGGTTCTGGCGATGGATCGCTTCCAGCGTGATGGTCCCGCTCGTGAACCGGTCGTGCAGCCGGAAAAGCTTGGCCGTTTCCCGCTGGATGGTCTCAACGACGGCCTCGGAATGGTCGAGGCCGCGAAACACGATCTGAAGATCTTCCGGGCGCATGGATCCTCCTTCTTTCAACACCGGTGACAGATTACACTGAAAGCTCATGACAGGGGAAGCCCGCTTGCGGCAGGCATCCTGAAATATCAACGTGCGCTGACAGCCGAAAGGTCCCGGCCATGCCCCATCACGGAAACAACCCTTGCCGCCCGCCGTCGGGACATCGGGAAAATGTCCGGGTTCAGGACGAAGGGCCGGTGCGCATCGTCACGATCGAGCGCCCCGAGCAGCGCAATGCCGTTGATATGGCGACGGCCGAGACTCTGCATCGCATCTTTCTCGACTTCGAGGCCGACGAAAACGCGCACATCGCCATCCTGACCGGTGCCGGCGGTCATTTCTGTGCCGGTGCCGATCTCAAGGCGATTGCCGAGAACGGGGAAGATCCGCAAACGCGCCTGTGCGATGAAGGGGCGGCACCGATGGGGCCGACCCGCCTGCTGCTCTCGAAGCCGGTGATCGCCGCGATCGAGGGGCACGCGGTCGCCGGCGGTCTGGAACTGGCCTGCTGGTGCGACCTCAGGGTTGCGGCCCGCGATGCGGTGCTCGGCGTCTTCTGTCGGCGCTTCGGCGTTCCGCTCGTCGATCTCGGCAGCGTGCGATTGCCGCGCCTGATCGGTCACTCGCGGGCGATGGACCTGATCCTGACCGGCCGACCGGTCAGCGCAGAAGAAGCCTGGAGCATCGGTCTCGTCAATCGACTCGCCCCACCGGGCGCAGCTCTCGCCGATGCCTTGAAACTGGCCCGCGAGCTTGCCGCCTTTCCACAGGAATGCCTTCGCAATGATAGGCTTTCGGCGATCCGTCAATGGGGGCTGAACGAAGAAGAGGCCTGGCGCGAGGAACTGCGACTTGCCAGACGAACGCTGGCCAGTGGCGAAACGCTTGACGGTGCCCGACGCTTCGCAACCGGAGCAGGGCGCCATGGCCGCTTCGCGGATGCGGTTCCGGATGCGGCGGCAGAGAGGGCGAAACATCCCTCATCCGGTAAGGACTGACCGGATCACAAGAGCAGGCCGAACGTGCCGCCGCACGGCTGCGTGTCCATTACCGTCCGCCGCTTTCGCCGCGCGTTCTGCCCATCAGATCGAGCACGGCGGTGGTCATCACTTTCACCCCGGTTTCGATGGTCGGACGGGCCAGAGGGGCAAAGAAGGGGGAATGGAGAGAGGGCAAGGACATCTTTCCCGCCTGTGCCGCCTTCCATTTCTGGGGATCGACGGCACCGAGCCAGAACATCACCGCCTTCGCCCCGGCACGACCATAGCGCGAGAAGTCCTCGCCGCCCATCACCGGGCGCGCCTTCATCACCCGCTCGCTGCCGAGCACGCGTGTGAGCGCCGCCGCGAGACGTTCGGTGAGTTCGGGATCGTTATAGGTAGAAGGCGTGTATTCCTCCTCGTGTACCCGAACCTCGGGCAGCAGCCTGTCGGGAAGGCCGGCGACCCGACCCATATTGACGGTGATCCGGCGAATCGCGTCGAGAACCTTGCGACGCGTCGCATCCGAATAGGTACGTACGGTCAGCTGTAGATCGACCCGGTCGGAGATGATGTTATGCTTGGTCCCGCCATGGATCGAACCGACGGTCACCACCACCGGATCCTGCGGATCGATCTCCCGACTGGCGATCGTCTGGAGGGCGAGAACGATCTCGGAAGCAAGCACGACCGGGTCCTTCGTCGCCTGCGGATAGGCACCGTGCCCGCCGATACCATGAACCGTGATGTCCACCGAATCGACATTCGCCAGCGCATAACCCGGAACCCAGGCAACGGTGCCGGCCGGCATGGCCGCATTGACATGCAGGGCAAGCGCGTAATCGGGCTTGGGGAAACGCTCGAAGAGACCGTCTTCGAGCATCGCGCGCGCCCCCGCCCCGCGTTCTTCGGCGGGCTGGCCGATCATCACCAGCGTTCCCGACCAGGCGTCGCGATGAACCGCCAGCCAGCGCGCCGTACCGGTAAAGACCGTCATGTGCACATCATGGCCGCAGGCATGCATTACCGGCACTTCCTGGCCGGTCTGTTCCACCGCCTTCACCTGAGAGGCATAGGGCAGGCCGGTCTGTTCGGCGACCGGCAGCGCGTCGAGATCGGTACGCAGCAGCACGGTCGGCCCGTCGCCGTTCTTCAGGACGCCGACGACCCCATGACCGCCGACGCCGGTGGTGACGGCGAAACCCAGGCTCTCGAGTTCCGCAGCGATCCGCCCGGCGGTGCGTTTCTCCTGATAGCTCAGTTCCGGATGACGATGAAGATCGAGATAGAGCTTCTCGAGATAGGGATAATCCGCATCGATCTCGCGGTCGATGACTGGCGCCGCGCCCTTCGCCTCTTGCGCGCCTGCCGGCAGAACCGCCGGTGCAAGCCATGACCCGCCATAAAGTGCCATCGAGAGCACGACCGCCGACAGCAATCCCCCGAAACCCCTGGCCGCTGAATTCCTCGCCATCTTCGCCTCCATTCGATCACCTCGCCCTCGTTCCTGCCCATCCGCGGGCCTGCCAAGCCCGAGCCTATGAGACGATGACCTGCGACACAATGGGCCATGCGCCGATCACGCGAATTCGGCAAGGGCAGACAGGCAAAAAAGGAACCGGAATGAGTGTGCAGATGAAAAGGGAAGAGAAGAGAGAAGAAGGAAAGCCCGCAGAGCATCAAGAAGAAGGCGGCAAGGAAAAGGATTCCGCAATCCGCGGTCACCCGGATGGTTTTCTGCGGGAAGCGAAGCGAAAAAGGCCCGAATGGAAGCAGGCCCCGCACCGGCTCATCGGGCGGGGCCTGAAACTTGGGACCGAAGAAAATGAGGCGGATCAGCGTGACCGCTTCTTGCGGCGGCCGCTCTTGTCATAATACTCGGTCAGCTGCGAGCGGCGCTTCAGCTCGCTGTCGATGTACTTCAGCCACTGTCGCGCCGTCTTTCTGGTCTCCTTGAACTTGCTGGCCTTGCGGAAGGCGGCACGGGCCTCCTTGAAATTCTCAAGATTGAACTGCGCCGTGCCGATCAGCACCCAGGCAAAGGCGGGCTCCTTCAGATCGCCCGAGTCGATCGCCTTCTGCAGTGCATCGACGGCTTCCTTCCACTTGTTCCGTTCGACCAGAACCTGGCCGAGCCGCATCCAGAGCTCCCCCTTGTTCTCGAGCTCGGCGGCCTTGCGCAGCGGACCTTCCGCCTTCTCCATCTCCTGAGCATTGAGATAGGCCTGGCCCAGCAGCTCATAGACCTCACCCGACTTTTCGACCTTGCCTTCCTTGAGCGCACGCTCGAGCACCCATGCCGCCTTGATCGGAACATTGTGGTACAGATAGAGCTGCGCGAGGCTCATCAGATAACGCGGCTTCTCTTCAAGGAAACCGCGACGATAGGCGACCTCCATCGCCGCCAGATTCTTGTCTTCCATGCCGAGTTCGGAATAGATCGCGGCCAGCTGCCGCCAGTATTCCGGCTTGTCATAGGTGACCGCCAGAATTTCCAGAATGTCGCGAACCTTCTCGTAGTTCTTCAGTTCGAAATAGGCGGCGCGCAACAACAGCCACCAGTTTTCCTCGACCTTTCGGCCCTGCTGCTGGGCCAGCTGGATGGCCCGCTCGGCATATTTCACGACATTCGGAAAGTCCTCGAGCGCATAGTAGGCACGCGCCAGAAAGATGTCGGAGGTCGGGCTCTCGGTCTCCTGGGTCGCCATCCAGCGCTTCATGTAGTCGATCGCACGGGTGTAGTCCTCATTGGCGAAATAGAGCTGGGCGAGCGCCTGGGTCGCGGCATTGATGATATTGTCGGGGGCGCGTTCTAGCCGGGTGATCTGTTCGTAATAGGGGATCGCCTCCTTGTAGTTCTCCGCCTCGATCGCCAGCTGGCCGAGGAACTGAAGGACGATCGCCTTTTCATAGTCGTTGATGCGATCGTCCATCAGGTCGAGCAGCTTCGCGCGCGCGCCCTCCTTGTCGCCCTCTTCCATCAACTTCTGGGCGCGGGCGATCTTCTCATAGACCGGCTGACGCAGCGCATCGACCCGCTTCTTCTTCTTGTTCTTGAAGCGGCTTTCCTCTTTTTCCTGCTGAGCCGCATCCGCCGATGCGACGCCGAAGAGATGGGCGAAGGTTCCCTTTTCCGTCCCGGAGTCGGTATCCGAGAAGCCACCGCCGAATCCGGCCGTCATCGCCACGGCAAGCGCGGCACCCAGAAGCATTTGGCCTTTGTGCATCGTTTCTTTCTCTCAGCTTTTCCGGGCCGGACCGGTGCGGACATGCGCACCGGATGGCTCCTTCTCCCGCCCTCACTTCAGCTCCCGTTCCGATCCCGGGGCCACGCCGCCCCGATCCGTCCGGTCAGCGCCTCCTGTCGTCGTCCGCGAGCTTGAAGGTGAAGATGTACTTCACACCCTGCACCTCGATCGGTTGG
>RFIU01000071.1 GCA_003695555.1 Alphaproteobacteria bacterium | reverse complement strand
GTCCAGGGAGCGTCGCGGCGACTATCTCGGTGCCACCGTGCAGGTGATCCCCCATGTCACCAATGCGATCAAGGAATTCGCGGTTGCCGACACCGATGACGTCGATTTCTGCCTGTGCGAGATCGGCGGGACGGTCGGCGACATCGAAAGCCTGCCGTTTCTGGAGGCGATCCGACAGCTCGGGATCGAACTGGGGCCTGAACGCGCCGCCTTCGTGCATCTTACGCTCGTGCCTTATCTGAAGGCGGCCGGCGAACTGAAGACCAAGCCGACGCAGCATTCGGTCAAGGAACTGCGATCGATCGGCATCGCACCTGACGTGCTGGTTTGCCGGGCCGAACAGCCGTTACCGGAAAGCGAGCGGAGCAAGATCGCTCTCTTCTGCAATGTTCGCGAATCGGCGGTAATCGAGGCGCTCGATGTCGAATCGATCTATGAGGTGCCGATCGCCTATCACGACAAGGGGCTGGACGAGGAGGTGCTGCGCTCCCTCGGTCTGCCGGTCGAGGGAAATGTCGATCTGACCCGCTGGCGGACCATCGTCGAGCGTTTGCGCCGGCCCGAAGGCGTCGTGCGGATCGCCGTCGTCGGCAAATACACGGGCCTCAAGGACGCCTACAAGTCGCTCTCGGAGGCGCTCGTCCACGGCGGCATTGCCAACGGCGTACGGGTTGAGGTCGAGTGGATCGAATCCGAGATCTTCGAGCAGCCCGACGCCATCCACCGCCTTGAGGATGTCGATGGAATCCTGGTTCCGGGAGGCTTCGGGCATCGCGGCGTCGAGGGCAAAATCGCCGCCGCCCGCTTTGCCCGCGAACACGGCATTCCTTTCTTCGGCATCTGCCTCGGCATGCAGATGGCGGTGGTCGAGGCGGCGCGGAATCTGGCGGGTCTGGAAGATGCCGGCTCCACCGAATTCGGCCAACCCCGTCATCCGGTCGTCGGTCTGTTGACCGAATGGGAGAAGGAAACCGGCGAACGCGAGCAACGCGAGGAGGGGGGCGACCTCGGCGGCACCATGCGGCTCGGCGCCTATCCGGCGGTGCTCAAGCCCGGTTCGCGGGTCGCGGCGATCTATGGCACGACGCGCATTTCCGAACGCCACCGGCATCGCTATGAGGTCAATCTCGCCTATCGCGAGCCGCTGGAGAAGGCCGGTCTCGTCTTTTCCGGCATGTCGCCCGACGGTCGTCTGCCGGAGATCATCGAAATTCCCGGCCATCCCTGGTACATCGGCGTCCAGTTCCACCCCGAACTGAAGTCCAAGCCCTTCGATCCCCATCCCCTGTTCGCCAGCTTCATCAAGGCGGCCCTGACCCAAAGCCGTCTGGTGTGACTTTCCGCCGTTCGTGACAGCAGCCAAGGCGCCTCTCCCGCCGGCAAGCCTGGCGCTTCCTGCGACAGGGTGCATGACGCAACTGGCGGCTGGCGGCAGGGTGTATCTCCCGGCAGGCAGATGGTCGCAACCGGCGGAGGTAAGCTGAGCGTATCTCTCGACAGGCAGCAGGGGCGTATCAGGTGCTTCAAAGCAAAGCGCGTCCTGTGACAGGAAGCAGGGCGCCTGGCCATCCCGACGCTCAATGCCGATGGCGGACTATCGGCCGTCTCGAACCCACGTATCATATTGGGACAATCGGCAGATTTTGCCGACTTACCGATAAGGAGACCCGGAAAATATTGCCGATGCGGCAAGAAGTGCCCAATGTCGCCGATCAGCACGGTATTTTCTGCCCTCTATAATTATTCAAAATATCCAATGAGATAGTAGGGGTGATAGGAAATTCTATCCGGTCTGGCACGATCCTCGCTTGGTTTCGGCCGAGGCAAAACGCCTCGCGAGCAAAATGCTCGGTTTCGAAACCCAGAAAGGAGACGCCAAAATGGCTTTTTCCGTGAATACCAATCAGGGTGCGTTCGTCGCCCTGCAACAGCTCTCCAGCACCAACAAGCAGCTCTCGGTCACTCAGAACCGGATCAACACCGGTCTGAAGGTGGCGGGTGCGGCCGATGGTGCGGCAACCTTCGCCATCGCACAGAACATTCGTGCGGATGTCGCGGGTCTCAATGCCGTTTCCTCCTCGCTCGATCGTGCGATTTCGGCCGTCGATGTGGCGCTGAATGCCGCCGAATCGGTAGGCGATCTGCTCAATCAGCTTCGCGAGACGGCGGTCGCGGCTTCGGATGCGGGTCTCGATTCCGCGTCGCGTTCGGCCCTTCAGGATGAATTCCAGCAGGTCCTCAAGCAGATCGACTCGATCGTCTCGAGCGCGTCGTTCAATGGCACGAATCTGGTCTCTGCCGCCAATTCGGTGACGGCCATCGATTCGGACGGCAATGCGATCTTCTCGGTCCAGGGTTCAGCGCTGACCGTAAGCTCGCTTGGCGTCTCGTCCACCTTTGCGACCGCGACCGCGGCGCAGAGTGTGGTGACAGAGATCGACACCGCGATCTCGACCGTGAATAGTGCGCTGTCCAACCTCGGTGCCGGCCGCAACCGGCTCGACCTTCAGGCCACCTTCATCGGCAAGCTGAAGGATACGCTTCAAGTCGGCATCGGCAATCTGGTGGACGCCGACCTGGCCAAGGAAAGCGCGAACTTGCAGGCACTGCAGGTCCGTCAGCAGCTCGGCCTTCAGGCGCTGTCCATTGCCAATCAGGCTCCGGGTTCGATCCTGGCGCTCTTCCGGTAAGGATCGTTCAGCGGTTCGCGAGGGGCCGTTCGCCGGCCTGCCGCCGAAGGGCGGCCCCTTGCTCCCGCTGTCCGTTTCCTCATCCGGTGGGGCATCCGTCGCCTGACACGACCCATCCTCCGCCTGCGACGATCGGCGGTTTTCGGGTCAACCGACGACGGAGCCCACGGAAAGGGAAGAAAGGACTCGAACGATGGCTGAGATCAATCGCATCAGTGGACTGGCGCCCCCCGATGATCTGCGCGGTATCGACCGCGTCGCCCGGGTGCGACCCGTCAAGACGGACCTGCCGGCGGCAGGTGGTCGCGGTGCGCCATCCCGGTCCGGTGGCAAAGACGCCTCTGCCGACAGCGCGGTGTCGCCGTCTGGAAGCAATAACGCCGTCTCTTCCGGCGAGGAGGTTCGTGTTCCGGGTGTCGCCTCGACTGCATTCGACCGCCTCGTGCCGTCCGACGATCCGAGGCAGGATATCGCGGATCGGCTCGGGAAGGTGCTCAAGGACGTGCTCGGCGACGACTTCAACAGCCGCCGTCTGCGGATCGACCAGGACGAGGCGACCGGCCGCTTCGTCTATAAGGTGGTCAATGCCGACACCGGCGAGGTTGTCCGACAGTTCCCGCCCGAAGAAATCCTGCGCATCGTCGCCAGCATCCGCGAGGCGGAGGGCCTGGTTCTCGATTCGCGGGCATAGGCAGGCAGGGAACGGCAGGCCAGGCGGCTGACACACCGGTCATCTGACCCGGCTGCGGCCGCAAGGGGCCGGCCCGGCGAAGCGTCCAACAGCCACATCAATCCGGCAGGCATTGGTATCAAACCGGGTGACACTATCTGTCTGGACTGCTGCGCCCGTCAGCCCTCCACCGAGAGGGCAGGATGACGATTTCCCATCGACCGACGCCCATCCCCGAAGAAGG
>RFIU01000070.1 GCA_003695555.1 Alphaproteobacteria bacterium | reverse complement strand
GGACGACCGCACGGCCCAGCGCGCCGGCTTCATTGGCATTGACAGGAAAAGATAAGCCGGAAAGAGCGAGGAGAACAGGTGCCGTTGCAAGGCTGACGACCGGGAGCCTGCGCCGGCAGCGTCGCCTCTTGCCTGTCGCAGCATGCAAGGACCCGCCCCTGATCATCCTTCCTGCCTTTCCCGCCGCCCCGGTCACCCCGCGAAGAGACCTGACAGACGGCTCCGTTTCCCTTCTGATACGCATGCGGATTATACACATGCGGAGATGTGGCGGTCAGCCGAATCGCACCATGAGCTCGGGAAAATCTGGACACGCCCCCACTAACAGAACCTTAAAGGAACAAATTATTTCATATTTTGCCATAAAGGATATCAATGCCGCTGGACGTGCCAGTCTCTCGCCGTTGTCACCTTCCGCAACGACCTCTCAACCCACCAACGATTGATCGACATCGTGGGCGGCCACACCCCGACGGGCGGGATACGTCCTGATTGCCATCCGGACCGCTTGGTGGGCGGAAAATGCCATGAAGAGAAAACACAAGCACTGGGGAACGCATGGGAGGGACGTATCGCAGCGAGCGCGGGACGGGGCCTTGAAACACGCAACCATGCGTCGATGCCAACAGGCCGGCAGACCTCGGACCGAGACCGGGGTTTCAGCGCCGGCCATCCAGATGGCGGCCCATTTCCAGGAACTTTTCCCGTCTCGCGGCCTTAAGGGTCAAGGCGTCAAGACCGGCAATCGCCTTCAATTGGTCGGCGATGGTCTGCGAAAGCGTCGCCAACGCGGTTGCCGGATCGCGATGCGCCCCACCCAGTGGTTCGGGAACGACCGCATCGATGACGCCCAACCGTTCGAGATCCTGAGCAGTGATCTTCAGCGCCTCGGCTGCCGTGTCCGCCTTCTCGGCGGTACGCCAGAGGATGGAGGCACAGCCTTCCGGCGAGATCACCGAATAGATCGCATGTTCGAACATCAGCACCCGATCGGCCGCCGCCAGCGCCACCGCCCCACCGGATCCTCCTTCGCCGACGATGGTCGCGATGCTTGGCACTTCCAGCGCCAGCATCCGTTCGGTCGAACGTGCGATCGCTTCCGCCTGTCCGCGTTCTTCCGCGCCGAGGCCGGGATAGGCTCCCGGCGTGTCGATGAAGGTGAGCACCGGCAGGTGAAAACGTTCCGCCAGGTCCATCAGCCGCACCGCCTTGCGATAGCCTTCGGGCCGGGCCATGCCGAAATTGTGCGCGATGCGGTCCTGGGTATCGGCGCCCTTTTCATGGCCGATGACGATCACCGATTCGCCATCGAAGCGAGCGAAACCGCCCTGGATCGCGGGATCCTCGGCAAAGCCGCGATCGCCGGCCAGCGGCATGAAATCGGTGAACAGCGCGGCGATGATGTCTCGCAAGTGCGGCCGCTCGGGGTGGCGCGCGACCTTGGTCTTCTGAGCCGGACCGAGTTTCGCATAGGTCGCCCGAAGCAGCTTGTCGCGCTTGGCTTCCAGCCGCCCGACGTCCTCCTCGAGATCGAGGCTGGCCCCCTCGCTTGACAGCTTCTTCAGGTCGCGAATGCGCCCCTCCAGCTCGGCGATCGGCTTTTCGAAATCGAGAAACGTCATCATGGCGGCGAAGCGAACCTCACTGTTCCGGGGGGTGTGTTCCGAACGCGCAAGCTGCGTCGAACGCCGGTGGCATGTCAAGATGCCGTGTCACCACCCGCCTCTCGCGCGCGGCCCTGATGATGCCGGTTATCTGCAGGGAAATCTTCCACGGAGCGCGCAGCAAGCCGTGCATCCCGATAGAACAGATGGCGGCCGAAGCGGGCCGTTTCCACCATCTGCGTCTGCCATGCGGGACGCACGTAATCGGCATGATAATGGGTCGCATGGAGGGTGATGTCCGGCCAGCCGTGATCGAGCGCGGTGCGCGCCACCATCCGGGCAATGCGCCAGGCGCGCATCTCGCGCGGGCGGTCGGAAAGGCCGTCACAGGCAAAGGAGAACTGACAGCGGTGCCGCCAGCGCTCGTTCTGGAAGACGACGGCGCAGACCGAATCCGGCCACCAGGGACTGCGCACCCGGTTGAGCACCACCTGCGCCACCGCCAGCTGACCGGCCAAGGGCTCGGAGCGGGCCTCGAAATAGACCGCCTGCGCCAGGCACCGCTCGTCATCGTCAGGTACCGAAGCCAGACGGCTGCCCGCGGCCCATACCGCATCGCGCAGGCGCAGGGGCCGTAAGGCAAGACGCACCGCCGCTTCTGCCACCGGTCTTGCGGTGTCGCTGACATGGAAGACCGGATCGTCACCGGCACTGCCCTCACGAACGCGAGGGAAAGTGCCGCCGACGTCCAATGCCTGCAATGTCATGGACGCCAGCATTACCGCGATCAGGGTCATGGCGGGCCAGCGAAGTCCATTCACCGTTCTTTCCACCGAATACGACCGCGTCATCGCCCTATGCCTTCATCGGCCTTCGCGAGCAGAACGTCTTGCTCGCGTGGCTGGTTCCCTGCTCTTGAGAGCATCCAGGAAGGACCGGCCCCTAATCGCGGATTGCGGCTCTTTTGCGGCGCAGCAATCGGCAGCCGGCAGGGTTCGGGGCGCTTGCCAGATCCGCGCGCTTTGCCTACAAGCTTGTCGTGAAAATCACCGTTACCGCGCGCTCATGCGCGCCGCCTTGAGGAGAAGCACCGTGCAGCCGAGCGAAATCAGCCGCGTCCAGCGATATCTGCGCGAGAAGTTCTCCAACCCGCGCCTGCGTCTCAAGAAACGGGATACCACAGAAGATTCGGTCGAGGTCTATCTCGGCGACGAGTTCATCGGCGTCATCTATCGCGACGAGGATGAGGGCGAGCTGTCCTACGCCTTTCAGATGGCAATTCTGGAAATGGACCTGCCCGAGGATTGAGACCGACCCCGCCTTCCGCCCCCTTGCGCCGGCTTGCCGGCCGCCTCACAGGCTCTCTCATGGCCGGACATTCGCGCTATGATGCGGATGAGACCGAACGACGGCTCGGTGTGCTAGTCCGCGAACTCGATCTCGCTCTGCCGCTCGTGCTGCGCCGACGACGCGGCCTCGACCGGCTGTCGCTTCGGGTCGATCCGGCACGGCGCTGCATTCTGCTGCATGCGCCTCGGCACTGTGCATTCGCACGGCTCGCCGATTTTCTCGTCTCGCGACGCGATTTCCTCGCCGAGCGGGTTGCCGACCTGCCCCCGCCCCGACCCTTCGCGCCCGGCGGCGCCATCCCCTTCGAAGGCCACCTGCGCCGCATCCGCCACGAGCCTGCCATGGCGCGTCAGGTGGTCATCGATGACGACGCAATCCTGGTCGGCGGGCCGCTGGCCCATCTTGCCTCGCGGCTTGCCCGGGGGCTGCGCCAGGAAGCGCACGAACGGCTGCGGGCATCGGTCGAGCGTCATGCGGCAGGCCTCGGCCTCACTCCTGCCGGGATCCGTGTCGCCGACACCGTCTCGCGCTGGGGATCGTGTGCGACGGACGGAACGCTGCGGTTCAACTGGCGCCTCGTGCTGGCGCCCGCTTTCGTCCTGGATTATGTCGCTGCCCACGAGGTGGCCCATCTGCGCCATCCCCATCATGGTCCCGCCTTCTGGGACGAGGTCGTGCGCTGTGCCGTCGAGGCAAAGGCGGCACGATGCTTTCTGCGCCACAACGGGCCCGAGCTGTTCGCCGTCGGTGCCGAGCGCTGACCGAAAGCCCCCCATCAGCGTTGCCGATCGATCGGCTCCGGCAGTGGGCGAGCGGGAAGACCGCGGTGCGCCTCCATCATGAAGGCCTTCCAGATGCGTGCCGGCAGGGAACCGCCGGTTACCCCCTTCATCGGCCGATTGTCGTCATTGCCGACCCAGACACCGGCGAGATGATCGGCCGTAAAGCCGATGAAGACGGCATCTCGGAAATCCTGCGTGGTGCCGGTCTTGCCGCCGGCGATGCGTCCCGCAAGACGAGCGTTGCGCGCCGTTCCCTCATTGACGACGCCGACAAGCAGACGCTGCATGCTCTTGAGAACCCCGCGACCGACGACCGGTGCGTCCGGCGGGGCGGGCGGCGCATAGCGATAGAGAACCGGGCCGTTTTCGCGCGCCACCTCGAGAATCAGCCAGGGCTCGACCCGTACGCCGCCATTCATGAATGGCGCATAGGCACGTGTCAGATCGATCAGCGTCACTTCCTCGGTCCCGAGGGCCAGAGAAGGCACCGGCTGCAACCGCGCGGCGAGCCCGAAGCGATGGGCGAACGCCACGACGCGTGCCGGCCCCACCTCGCCGAGAAGACGGGCGGCGACGGAATTGTAGGAACGGACGAAGGCCTCATAGAGAGTCACCTCGCCATGATAGCGACCATCGAAATTGCGCGGCCGCCAGCCGTCGATCTCGACCGGCGCATCCAGGACACGGTCCGTGATGCGGTGACCGGCAGCGAGCGCGGCAGCATAGACGAAGGGCTTCATCGCCGAACCCGGCTGACGACGGGCGGCAACCGCGCGGTCATACTGACTCGTCGCATAATCGACACCGCCGACGAGCGCCTCGACCGCACCATCGGGCGTCAGCGCGACGAGCGCTGCCTCACCGGCACCGCGTCGTGGACCTTCATCCTTCATGACGCGGCGCACCGCCTGCGTCGCGGCGCGCTGAAGATGCGGGTCCAGGGTCGTCAGAATTCTTGCCGAACCGAGCCGGCCGCCGACGAGGGCCGTGGCCTTTGCGACGGCCCGGTCGGTCGCATAGCGCACCTGATCGTCGAAGCGTCGTGCCAGTCGCGGCGGCCCGGCTGCGACCGCCGCCTGCATTCGCGCCGCATCAAGCCGGCCGGTCGCCACCATCGCCGGCAGAACGACCGAGCGGGCGCGCGCCCAGGCGCCGTCGAGATTGGCCAGTGGCTGCAAGCGTGAGGGCGCCTTCAGCAAACCGGCAAGCAGCGCCGCCTCGCGCAGCGACAGGCGGTCGGCGCCGTGCCCGAAGAAGCTGCGCGCTGCGGCATCGACCCCGTAAGCGCCGGCGCCGAAATAGACGCGATTGAGATAGAGCGCGAGGATCTCGCGTTTCGACAGCGTCTGTTCAAGATAAAGAGCGAGCAGCAGCTCCTGCAGCTTGCGCCTCAGTGAGCGGTCCGGGCGCAGGAAGAGATTCTTCGCAAGCTGCTGGGTGATCGTGCTGCCGCCCTGGACCAGCCGGCCATGGCGAAGATTAGTGACCATCGCCCGGGCGATGCCGCGCGGGTCGATGCCATGGTGCGAGAAGAAGCGCCGATCCTCGGTCGCCACCACCGCATCAGCCAGAACCTTCGGCAGTTCATCGGGGGAAAGGTCCCGCCCCGGTGCCGGGCCATAGGTCGCCAGCACGCTGCCGTCGATCGCCAGGACGGTGACCCGCTCGGCCTCGGGCAACGGCGGGGGGCGGCTGACATCGGGCAGATCGCGCGCCACCCATAGCGCCCAGACAAGACCGGCAAACACCGCCCAGACCACGAGCAGGACGAACAGGCGGAACAATCGGCTGAGCGGGCCGCGTGTAACCTCGGGCGCGTCTGCACCCGACTTGGCCGGTTTCGCTGCCGCCCTGCCGGATTTTCCTGCGCGCCTGCCGCTCATTCCATCACCCAAGCGGTGGCAAGCCCGATCGGCGGCACAGTCGATGCGTCCGGATCATTCCTCATCCTTGCCGCCGGCCGCTTCCCCGTAGGGCGTGCCGTCCTTGTGCGCGAAGACTCCGCCACGCCCTGAATATCGCCCGGGCCGATAGATGAGGTCGATATCGGGATATTCCCCCCAATCGGCATCATCGCGAGTGCCGACCGCAAGGAGGACGGCATTACGGCCGGAACGATTCCGGAAATGGTGCCCATTGCGTGTTCCGGCAGGAAACGCCGCGCATTCTCCAGCCTTCAGGATGGCCTCGCCCTCATCGGTGACCAGCACCACCTCGCCTTCCAGCACCTGCACGAATTCGTCCTCGCGCGCGTGCCAGTGGCGCTGGCTCGACCAGGCGCCGGGCGGCAGCGTCACCAGATTGACACCGAACTGCGTCAGCCCGCCGGCCAGTCCCAGTGCCCGGCTGCGGCGTTCTCGACAGGGTTCGTCGAAGGGAGCCGGATAGCCGCTGCCGACCCGTTCCGGCACTGCCTCGATGTCGATCTTCGCCATCGGTCTCCTTCTCCTCACCGCCTCATACGTCGAGATTGGCCACCGCCAGGGCATTCTCCTGAATGAACTGACGCCGAGGCTCTACGAGGTCGCCCATCAGACGTGCGAACATCTCGTCGGCCTCGTCGGCCTGATCGACACGCACCTGCACCAGCGTTCGCGCGGCCGGATCCAGCGTCGTTTCCCAGAGCTGACCGGGGTTCATCTCGCCGAGGCCCTTGTAGCGCTGGATCGAAAGGCCCTTACGCCCCAGAGCCATCACCTCCTCGAACAGCCGCGACGGACGCGGCACGCGCACCTCGTCGCCCTTGCGTGCGAGCGTTACGGGCTGTTCGAAGAGCTCGGCGAGCGGCCGGGTCAGTTCGTGCAGTCGTCGCGCCTCGGTCGAGTGCAGCAAGGCGGCATCGAAGTGATGGCGGTCGGACACCCCGCGTACCGTCTGGACAAAATGATAGGCGCCGGGTTCCGCCGGCGCCGGACGCCAGCCGGCCTTCTCTTCCGACGAAGCGAATCGGTTGCGCCGCTCGGCGGCAAGCGCCGCATATTCGCCCATCCGCGCCGGATCTTCGATCACCTGCGGGTCCAGGCCGCCGACGAGCGCCAGGGTTTCCAGCAGATCGGCCCGGTAGCGCGCCGGAATCATGTCCATGACGTGATGGATGCGGCGCGCCCGCTCGACGATCTCGGCGAGGTCCGCCCCGCCGTGATGGACGCCTTGACCATCGATCAGCACCGCTTCGTCGAGCCCCTGAGCGATCAGATGATCCTCCAGCGCCCGGTCGTCCTTCAGATAGACCTCCGACTTGCCGCGCGCGACCTTGTAGAGCGGCGGCTGGGCGATATAGAGGTGCCCCTCCTCGATCAGCTGCGGCATCTGGCGATAGAAGAAGGTGAGCAGCAGGGTACGGATATGCGCACCGTCAACATCGGCGTCGGTCATGATGATGATCTTGTGATAGCGCAGCTTGGTGAGATCGAAGTCCTCACGGCCGATGCCGGTGCCGAGCGCGGTGATCAGCGTGCCGATCTCGTTGGAGGCCAGCATCCGATCGAACCGCGCCCGCTCGACGTTGAGGATCTTGCCGCGCAGCGGCAGGATCGCCTGGAAGGCGCGGTCGCGTCCTTGCTTTGCGGATCCACCGGCCGAATCGCCCTCGACGATGAACAGCTCGGACTTCGCCGGATCCCGCTCCTGACAGTCAGCAAGCTTGCCGGGCAGCGAGGCGACGTCGAGCGCGCCCTTGCGTCGGGTCAGCTCGCGCGCCTTGCGCGCCGCCTCGCGGGCGGCGGCCGCGTCGATGATCTTCTGGATGATGGTGCGCGCTTCTCCCGGATGTTCCTCGAACCACTGTGAGAGGCGGTCGGCGGTGATGCTCTCGACTACCGGCCGGACTTCGGACGACACGAGCTTGTCCTTGGTCTGGCTGGAGAATTTCGGATCCGGCACCTTCACCGAGAGCACCGCCGTCAGGCCTTCGCGCGCGTCATCGCCCGAAAGCGTCACCTTCGCCCGCTTCGCCATGCCCGATTCCTGGACATAGGCATTGATGGTGCGGGTCAGCGCAGCGCGAAAACCGGCGAGATGGGTGCCACCATCACGCTGCGGGATATTGTTGGTGAAGCAGAAGACGTTCTCGTAATAGCCGTCATTCCATTCGAGCGCGAGCTCGAGCACGATGCCGTCACGCTCACCGCCGATCATGATCGGCTCATCGATCAGCGGATTGCGGTTGCGGTCGAGATAACGGACATAGGCGCCGATGCCGCCCTCGTAATGCAGATCGACGCTCTTCTTCTCGACATGTCGCAGGTCCGAAAGCGTGATCCGCACGCCGGAATTCAGGAAGGCGAGCTCGCGCAGGCGATGTTCGAGGCGGGCGAAGTCGAACTCGCGATTGGTGAAGATCGCCGCATCGGGCAGGAAGGTGACCCGCGTGCCGGTCCGGCTTGCGGCCTCGCCGACGACAGCGAGCGGCGCTTCTGCCTCGCCGTGCGAGAAGCGCATCCGGTACTCCTTTCCGTCACGCCAGATGACGAGCTCGAGCCATTCGGACAGGGCATTGACCACCGAGACGCCGACCCCATGCAGGCCGCCCGATACCTTGTAGGAATTCTGATCGAACTTCCCGCCGGCATGAAGCTGCGTCATGATCACCTCGGCGGCCGAAACGCCCTCTTCGGGGTGGATCTCGACCGGGATGCCGCGACCATTGTCCTCGACGGTGACCGATCCGTCCGGATTGAGCGTGATACTCACCGTGTCGCAATGACCGGCAAGCGCCTCGTCGATGGCATTGTCCACCACCTCGAACACCATGTGATGCAGGCCCGAGCCGTCATCGGTGTCGCCGATGTACATGCCGGGGCGCTTGCGAACCGCTTCCAGCCCCTTGAGCACCTTGATCGAGGAAGCGTCATAGGCATCTTCGCCCGCCGTCCCGGCGGCACCGGTTCCGTGCTGATCGTTTTCGTTCATTTCAGTCTTCTTCTTTCCGTCGTTCATGCGTCAAATCATCCTGTCCGCGTGTCGTTGTCCGCGCGTCGGGTAACCGCTTATGGCTTACGGCCGAATGCACCCTTCTGCCACCTGCCAGCGGTCGGCACCATGCTCGCGGATCAGCGGCGCGAACACCGCCTCGTCGGTACCGGTCACCCAGACCTCGCCGTCAAGAGCGGCCAGGCGGGCAAAAAGCCTCGACCGCCGGTCCTCATCGACATGCGCCGCCACCTCGTCGAGCAGCAGTATCGGCGCCGCCCCCTCGACCCCGGCGATCAGTTCAGCATGGCCAAGGACCAATGCCAGCAGCAGCGCCTTCTGTTCTCCGGTCGAACAGAAATGCGCCGGTACCACCTGCCCCTCATTCCCCCCGTCCGCGGCCGCCACCCGCAGATCAGTGCGGTGCGGGCCGGTGAGCGTCCGGCCGGCCTCGGCATCGCGCGCACGCCCGGCAGCCAGCGCCTCGCGATAGGCTTCTTCCACCTCCAGCGCCGGCGCACCGGCGGCCAACTGCTCTTCCAGCGTTCCCGCAAGCCCGAGCAACGGTGACGGAAAGCCGTCGAGCGGCCGGTGAGCCAGCATCGCCGACCATTGCGCCACCGCTTCCACCCGTGCCGCGGCGATCGCGGTCGCGGCCTCGGCCATCTTCGCCTCCAGCGCGGCCAGCCAGCTCGCATCGGCCCGCACGCCGGCCTCGCCGAGAAGGCGGTTGCGCGCACGCATCGTCCGCTCGAAGGCGAGCGCGAGCCGGGCATTGCCCGGGTGAAGCGTCAGCACGACACGGTCTAGAAACCGCCGCCGTTCGGCTGCCGGCCCGGCAAATAGACGATCCATCGCCGGCGTCAGCCAGAGCACCCGGGCGATCCCGCCGAGAGCCGCCGGCGAACGCCGCCGACCGTCAATCTCGATGAGGCGACGGAAGCCGGCCACGGTCTCGTGCGCCTCTTCCTCCCCCGGTTCGTCAGCATCGGCTGCCGGTGCCCCGGCCCCTTCCGTCACGCGCCCTGCCACCACCAGCTCGTGACGACCGGCGTGAGGCGTATCCAGAGCCGCCTCGACCCGCCAACCCAGGTGGCCATCCTCACCGAAGCGCAGCAATTCCGCGAACCGCGCGCCCCGCAGGCCGCGGCCAGGCGCCAGCAGCGAGACGGCCTCCAGCAGACTCGTCTTGCCCGCACCATTGGGCCCGACCAGCACCAGGACGTTGGACCGGCGCCCATCCAGTGGCAGGATGCCGTCGGCGAGATTGCGCATCCGCACGAGGCGCAGCCCCGCCAGGATGAAACGCGATGGCCCGGTTCTTTCCCGCAAGGGGGCGTTCAAGCCTGTCTCCTCGACCTTCCGATCCACGCAGCCGGCGGGGCGGCCGGCCATCGATCCGCCTTCGGCCGATGCCGGCATCCGGCAGCCCGGTTCAGACCCGCATCGGCATCAGCACATAAAGGGCGCTGTCGTCTTCCGGGTCGCGCATGATCGTCGGCGAGGTCGCGTTCTGAAGTCGGGCTTCGACCTTCTCGCCCTCGATCTGCTCGAGAATGTCGAGCAGATAGCGCGCATTGAAGCCGATCTCCATCGGCTCTCCCTCGTACTCGGCGGGCAGCTCCTCGGTCGCCGTGCCGTGTTCGGGACTGGTGACCGACAGGGTCAGCTTGTCGGTCTCGAGCGAGAGCTTGACCGATCGCGATTTCTCGCTCGAGATCGTCGCGACGCGATCGACGCTTTCCGCAAAGGCATGACAATCGACGACCAGACGCTTGTCATTGCCGGTCGGAATCACCCGCTCATAATCCGGAAAGGTTCCGTCGATCAGCTTCGAGGTCAGCACCGCCGAATCGAAGGCGAAGCGGATCTTGGTATCCGACAGCGCGACCGCGATCGTACCGTCGTATTCCTCTACCAGCTTGCGCAGCTCCAGCACCGTTTTGCGCGGCACGATCACACCCGGCATCGCCGCCGCACCTTCCGGCATCGGCACCTGCGCGCGCGCCAGCCGATGCCCGTCGGTCGCCACCGCCTTCAGCAGCGCGGATTCGTCTTCCGAAACATGGAAATAGATGCCGTTCAGATAGTAGCGCGTCTCTTCCATGGATATGGCGAATCGGGTGCGGTCTATCAAGTGCTTCAGGGCGCTTGCCGCAAGATCGAAACGATAGGGAAGATCGCCGGTCGCCATCGTCGGAAAGTCCTCGCGCGGCAGACAGGCGAGCTGAAACCGGGCACGGCCCGCCGTCAGCGTCAGCCGCTCACCGGCGAGTGACAGCGCGATCTCGGCGCCGGCGGGCAGTTTGCGGACGATGTCGTGCAGCGTGTGCGCCGGCACCGTCGTTCCCCCTGCCTCATCGACGTTCGCCGGCACCTCCTCGACGATGGCAAGATCAAGGTCGGTGGCGGTCAACCTCAGCCGTCCCTCGTCCGCGTCGAGCTCGACATTGGAGAGGATCGGAATGGTATTGCGGCGCTCGACCACGCTCTGGACGTGGGAGAGGGCCTTCAGGAGCGTATTCCGTTCGATGGAAAGCTTCATGTCGCCGATCGTTCTTCTTTGTTTGTCAATGCCTTGTCCGCAGGCGAACGAGCAGAAGCACCGCCCGGGCCGTCCCGCGGGCCCCTAGCATGATCCGTTATAGCCCCGGCAGACGCTGGAAATCCACCATCTCATTGGTGCACGCCGAAAATAGGCGGGTCGGAAGGGCTGTGACCATGGGCGGGCGGTGTGGGAACATGCCGACCCCGGCCGGGGTGCCAGTTTTGCAGTGGCGCGAAGAACGACCGAGAGATGACCCGCCTTGCCCCCGAAAGGTCAGGACTGGAGCTGGCGCATCAGGCGATGAATGTCTTCATCGAGGGTCGAATCCGCCTTGCGCAGATCCTCGATCTTGCGCACCGCATGGATCACCGTCGTATGATCCCGGCCTGAGAACTTGCGGCCGATTTCCGGCAATGATCTGGCCGTTAGTTGCTTGGCAAGATACATCGCCACCTGTCGCGGCCGGGCGATGTTGCGCGACCGGCGCGGCGAGAGCAATTCACTGATCCGAAGATTGTAATAGTCGGCGACGACCCGCTGAATCTCGTCGATGGTGATCTTGCGATCATTGGCGCGCAGCAGGTCGGAAAGAACTTCCCGGACGAGATCGAGGGTGACCGCCCGCCCGACCAGCTGGGCGAAGGCGACGACCCGGTTGAGGGCGCCTTCGAGTTCGCGCACGTTCGAGGTGATCTTGCGGGCGAGAAAGTCGAGCACTTCGTTGGGGATCACCACGTCGGGCACCGCTTCCGCCTTCGCCTGCAGGATGCCGTAGCGCAATTCATAGTCGGTGGGGTGAATGTCGGCGACCAGCCCCCAGCCGAGCCGAGAGACGATCCGCTCCTGAATGCCCTCAAGATCGGTGGGCGAGCGGTCGGCGGAAATCACGAGCTGTTTTTGCGATTCGATCAGGGCATTGAAGGTGTGGAAGAATTCTTCCTGTGTCGAGTCCTTGTTGGCGATGAATTGAACGTCATCGAGCATCAGCAGATCGACCGAACGGAACTGCTGCTTGAAGGACATGGTGTCGCGATAGCGGACCGCGGCGATGAACTGATACATGAACTTCTCTGCGGAGATGTACATCACCTTCTTGTCTGGGAAGTTGCGCATGAATTCCCAGGCGATGGCATGCATCAGATGCGTCTTGCCGAGCCCTACCCCGCCGTGCAGGAAGAGCGGGTTGAAGGGCACCTCCTCCGATTCGGCAACACGCCGGGCCGCCGCATGGGCAAAGGCATTCGACTTGCCGACGATGAAGGATTCGAAACGATAGCGCGGCTCCAGACGGCCGCCGAAACTGTCGGTACCGGCCGGCTTCGCCTCGATCCTGCCGACCTGCCCGTCGGCATCCGGCGCCGACCCTCTTGCGCCGTTCGCACCCTTGCCATTTCGATGACCGGGGCGCGGGGAAACGTGCTCCGCCGACGCCTGCTCGCCCGCCACCTTCAGACGGATCTCTTCCACGGCCGCTGGCGAAGCGGCCATCAGGGCGCGGATCCGGTCGAGATAGTTGCGCTCGATCCATTCGCGGATGAATTCGGTCGGCACTGCCAGCTCGGCCAGGCCATCCTCGATGGCGACCAGCCGCAGCGGCGCCAGCCAACGCTCATACTGTGCGCGACCGTATTCGCGGCGAAGCTGTGCGCGCACCCATTTCCACGGATCGCTCGCCGCATGACGACCGACGGCCGCAATCGTTTCACGACCGAGTGTGCCCTGCGGACCCGACGGCGATTCCTCCATCCCCTGCATGTCCCTTTTCATGGCCGTGCGGTTTTCCTGCTCCGGCCGCGCAAGCACCTCTTCTGTCACCGGCCTTCTGCCGGACGATCACCGCACGCGCAGACACCGGCCACTGCGGCCTTCCTTGCCGGCCACATCCGTCTTTCCAAGCCTTCCTCCCCCACTGATGGAGGGGGGAAACGAACCGGCACCACCACCAGCGGCACCGGTCGGCCGAACGTGTCGCGATGATCCTCGTCCGTCGGCGGTCCGCACCGGATACCCGTCGTGCGCGGGCTGTCTTCCCGTGACCGGCGATCGGGCGTCAGAGCCGCCCCGACCGATCGTCTCCGGACCGCGCAAACAGTATCTAGGGCGACAAGGCAAAGGCAAGCGGGAAGCGCCGCCTGACGTTTTTTGCAGCCAGATTTGCAATGATCCATTCCTCAGACCACAAGATATGGCGGGTGTCGGTCGCAAGGAGCGCAAGAGGGGATTCCCGCATCGGGCAAGAGGACAGAAGTTGTTCGCGCATCGGCTGAAAGAGGGGGTGGATGTCGGGGATTCATCCGCCCCCCGATTCGCGACTCGTGCTCGAATGGCAGTTCAGCCTTTTTCGCCGCCGCCTGCGCGCCGCCCCGGCGAAGAAAAACGAACGGCGGCTCGCGGGTCGTCTCCCGTGAACCGCCGGTGGATGCGTGTCTGCTCGTTCGGGTTCGGCTGCGGCCGCCCGCTTCGCTCAGGCGCCGAGCTGCTGCAGCTTGCGCGCGAGACGCGAAATCTTGCGCGAGGCGGTGTTCCGGTGCAGCACGCCCTTGGCCGCACCACGACGGATTTCCGGCTCGGCAACGGCAAAGGCGGCCGTGGCGGCGTCCTTGTCTCCGGCGGCAATCGCCGTCTCAACCTTCTTGATGAAGGTGCGGATGCGGCTGCGGCGCGCCCGGTTGATGATGCGGCGGCGTTCGTTGCGGCGCACCCGCTTTTTCGACTGGAGAGTATTGGCCATCGCTTGTCGTCCGGTCCTGATCTGTCTTCAATCCGCATTCCGCGCCGACGGGCACGCGATACTCGGCGGCATGCCATTCGCTGCCGGCGGTTCGAGCGGCTCTATATCGGTCGCGCTGCGGCCCGTCAAGCACGGATGCCGCACCGCCCCTCCGTCAGCCTCAGCGGTTCTTGAACTGCGGGCGCCGCTTCTCAATGAAGGCGTGCATTCCTTCCTTCTGATCTTCGAAGGCGAACAGCGAATGGAACATGCGCCGCTCGAAACGCAGGCCCTCGGCCAGCGTCGTCTCGAAGGCGCGATTGACCGCCTCCTTTGCCATCATTACGGCCGGGCGCGAAAGAGAGGCGACCCGATCGGCGATCTTCAGGGCCTCATCCATCAGATCATCGACCGGCACCACGCGACTGACGAGACCGGCGGCGAGCGCCTCATCGGCGCTGATCTGTCGGCCGGTCAGCACCATGTCCATGGCCAGCGCCTTGCCGACCGCACGGGTCAGCCGCTGGGTGCCACCGGCAGCCGGAATGACTCCGATGGTGATTTCCGGCTGTCCGAACTTCGCATTGTCGGCGGCGATCACCATGTCGCACATCATCGCCACCTCGCAACCGCCGCCCAGCGCATAACCGGCAACGGCCGCAATGGTCGGCTTCCTGACCCGGGTCAGCTCTTCCCAATTGCGGGTGATGTAGTCCTCCATATAGACGTCAAGAAAGGTCTTGTCAGCCATTTCCTTGATATCGGCGCCGGCCGCGAAGGCCTTCTTCGAGCCGGTGAGAATGATGCAGCCGATCTCGTCATCCGCTTCGAGCGCACGCAAGGCGGCGGTCAGTTCGTCCATCAAGCGCGTGTTCAGGGCATTGAGCGCCTCGGGGCGATTTAGGGTGATGATCCCGACATTGTCCCGTGTTTCAACCAGCAGCGTCTCGTAGGACATGGCGTTTTCCTCGTCCGGTTTCTTCTCGGTCCCGTCACTTGGCGAGGTCCGTCTTGGCCCTGCCTCATGCCATCCATTCGCAAAGACACATAGCGGCCGGGCGGGCGGCTCTTATAGCGCCAGCGGCGAGCGCGGGCAAAGATTCTTGTTCATGGCCCGTTTCATGTGTCCATCAAGCGATTCCTGCTCTTCCCTCATCGCTGGCAGGCAGGGCAATGAAAGCTCGAGCGGCCGGCCTGAACGGTCCGGCGGATCGTGCCCGTGCAGCCCGGCCTGAGACAGGAAGCGCCGGCCCTGCCATAGACCCGCAAGGTCTGCTGAAAATAGCCGAGGGCGCCATCCGGCCGGCGATGGTCGCGGATCGACGAGCCGCCGGCCGCGATCGCCTCGCCCAGGACATGACGGACGGCTTCGAGAAGGCGCGTCGCTTCCGCCCGGCTGACGCGGCACCCGCGCCGGGTGGGGCGGATGCGGGCGAGATGCAATGCCTCCAGCGCATAGATGTTGCCGAGCCCGGCGATCAGCCGCTGGTCCATCAGCAGCGCCTTGATGCCGGCGCGAGAGCGATGAATGCGTGTCCACAGCCATTGCCCGTCGATCTCGGGATCGAAGGGCTCGGGACCGAGCAAGGCGAGCCGCGGATCCGTTTCCATCGCCCCCGGCGCCAGCAGATCGAGCTGCCCGAATCGGCGCGGATCGCGAAGCACGATCCCGCTGCCATCGTTCATCTGCAGGGCGAAATGGTCATGGCGGCCCATTGCGATGCCAGCCGCCTTCCCGTCTGCCGGCAGAATGCGGATCGTTCCCGACATGCCGAGGTGAACGAGCAGCGTCGCGCCGCCCTCAATCCCGGCCAGCAGATATTTGGCCCGGCGCATCACGCCTTCGACTCGTCGGCCCGTCAAGGACTGGCCGAGGTCCCGGGGGAAGGGGTGGCGCAGCCCCGTCCCGCGGACGAGTGCGGCACGAATGCGCCTTCCCTCGAGGACCGGAGCGATAGCGCGGCGCACGGTTTCGACTTCGGGCAGTTCCGGCATCGGCAGATCTCATCATTTTGCACTTCCGGTTCACGGCTCTCGTGGTCTAAACGCTGAAGAGCGGTCGCGCCAGCCGGGAGCGCTTTCCAAGCCATGCGCAGACATAGTCCTGCAGAACAACGGGCGGCAGACACCATGACCGGGACCAGCGAATCGGATCAGGCGAAGGAACAGCGCGTCTATTTCGGCGACGAGCAGGTGGCGCCGGAGGAAAAGCGCCGGCGCGTGCTCGGCGTCTTCCGCTCGGTCGCCGGACGCTACGACCTGATGAACGACCTGATGAGCGCCGGCGTCCACCGACTGTGGAAGGCGAGCTTCATCGATTCTCTCAATCCCCGGCCCGGCATGCAGATCCTCGATGTCGCAGGCGGTACCGGCGACATCGCCTTTCGCGCACTTCGCGCTGCCGGCGGGCGTGCGCGCATCCATGTCCTCGACATCAATGAGGCGATGCTGGCGGTCGGTCGCGCGCGCGCCCGCGAGCGCGGTCTTGCCACGG
>RFIU01000069.1 GCA_003695555.1 Alphaproteobacteria bacterium | reverse complement strand
GGATAAGTAGCGGAAAGCTGTCCATGATCAGTGATATCTTGAATGTTCCAATATCATACTTTTATGATGGTCTGAGTAATGAAGATCGCAAAATAGGATATGATAATAACATAAAAGGTATCGATTCAATACATATTAGAAAACAGATACTTATTCTCATAAGATATTTTAAGATGATAGAGAATTCCAGCGTCAGAAATTCTATTGTTTCTCTTGTGAGATCGTTGTCTGAGGGCGTAAGTATCTTGCAGGCTGCCTGGGCGAAAAATTCGCCACATGATCAGTCTCTGAAAATCAAGGAGGCAGACACCAAAGAGGCGACCTTGGGGCAGGATGGTGTCTGAACAGGACCGGATGGCGCGTGCGGATGGACGCTTCTGCCGGTACAAAGGGATGGCGCCGACAGGCACCCGGCCGTTTGGCCGGGGCAGTTCGCCTGCAGGGTGAATCGTCTTGCTGATGCCGGCTGCCGCCGACTGCTTTCCATCGCACCAGCGGGCACACGGGCAGTCTGCATCCCTGACCCCAGATGAGGAGCGATCTGTCGGACAGTCCTTGTGAGGCCATGCCATGCTCGCCGACAAGGGCCATGGCCGCGATGTCATCTGCGTCGCACGCAAGGCGCGCGGCATCCGGCCCGTCTCTTGCCGCGCGCCGACCGCAAGGCCGCAATCCGGCGAAACAGGCGCCTCCATCGGCAACGCGACCGCATCGAACGCATGATCGCTCATCTCATGAACAACAATGCCATTCCCGCCCGATACGGCGGGCTTGCCGACCGATTGCCCGGGATGCTCCATCTCTCTGTCACCCGATCCCGACGTGGATTGTCGCGCCGGGGCGGGAGAACGCTGTCCCGTCATTCCCACCAACCTTCGTTGACGGCGTACGTGCTGGTCAGACGCCACGGCTTGCGCTAGCCTGTCGGCGATGGGGCATGCGATCGCCCGGGGGCGCAGGACACGAGGGAGAGGAAGTCGATCATGAACATTGCTGAATCGAACGTGGCGAAGCAGGGCGAACGGCGGGCGATGGTCCGGCTGCTCGCCGCCATCATGCTGGGAATGATGACGATCGGTTCCGTCGGCAGCGCACGGGCCGCGCCGGTACGCTATGTCTTCGACCCTGCACACAGCTTCCTTGGCATCGCCTGGCAGCATTTCGGCTTTTCGACGAGCTACGGCAAGTTCGCGAAATTCGATGGCGAACTGCTACTCGACGAAAAGAAGCCTGAGGATTCGAAACTGACGGTGACGGTCGCCATCGACAGTCTGCAGGTTTCGACGGAAGGTTTTCGCAAGCATCTGCTGGGCGCGGACTTCTTCGATGCGAAGAAATACCCGACCGCCACCTTCGTCAGCCGCAAGATCACCCTCACCAGCGATCAGAGCGCGGAAGTGCAGGGCGATCTGACGATCCATGGCGTGACGAAGCCGGCGACACTGGCGGTACGGCTCAACAAGCTTGCCGTCCATCCGATGCGCAAGGTCAAGGCCGCGGGCTTTGATGCTCGCGCGATGGTCAAGCGCTCTCAGTTCGGAATGGGAGCTTTCACGCCGATGGTCTCGGACGATGTCGGCATCTTCATCTCTACGGAACTCTATCGTGCCGACAGTGGGCCGGAACAGCGGTGAGGGCGGTGCGGACCCGGACGGAAATGACCGGCACCAAATGAGCGGTGCCAGATGAGAGGAAGCCGGAGATGAGCACAGGACGTATCGGATGGCATAATGATGCGACCCGCTATGGCCGGGTGTCTATCGCTTTTCACTGGATCGTCGTCGCGTTGGTGGTGATTCAATGGCTGCTGGGCGAGGCGATGACCGACTGGTTCGAGAGCGACAAGGAGCTGTCCTTCGCGCTCTTCCAGTATCACAAGTCGGTCGGCTTCCTGATCCTGTTCGTCGTTCTTGCCCGTCTCGTCTGGCGTTTGCGCGAACCGGTTCCGGCACCGCCGCCGGATCAGCCCCGATGGCAGACGAGGCTGGCGGTGATCGTTCACTGGGGGCTCTATCTGCTGCTTCTCGGATTGCCGATCAGCGGCTGGCTGACGGTGTCCACATCGAAGTACAAGGATCTGCCGATCCGCTTCTTCGGTCTGTTCGAGATCCCCAAGCTGATGGGGCCGGACAAGAAGCTCCATGACATCTTCGGCGAAGTCCATGAGGTCATGGTGACCCTTCTGCTGATCCTTCTTGCCCTGCATGTCGCGGGCGCACTCTATCACCACTTCGTGCGCCGGGACGATGTTTTGAAGCGCATGCTCGGGCGTGCGTGAGGGCAGGGTGATGAGGATATCCCCCCTCATCGTTCTGTTCACCGGATTCATAGCCGCACTGCCACGACCGCTTTCGGCGGATGAAACGGGGGGCGTTCGCTGCTGGCGGGTCGAAGAGCCCACCACGCGTCTTGAATGGACGGCGAACTGGGCGGGAACCGCGATCCATGGCGGATTCTCGCATTTTGCGGCGCGGATTCGCTTTTCTCCCGAGGCCCTGGAGGACAGCAGCATCGTCGTACATGTGCCGCTCGCCGCTCTCGTTACTGAAGACCCGGACGTTCGTGAACTGTTGACGGGCGATGAATGGTTCGCACCCGACCGCTTTCCCGAGGCGGTCTATGAAAGCGCACGAATCCGGTCATCGGGAGACGGCCGCTATCATGCCGAAGGTACACTGACGCTGAAGGGGGTGAGGCGGCCCCTCGGTCTGGACTTCACGCTCATCGTTCACGGGGACCGGGCGCGTGCCGAAGGCGGCACGGTGATCGATCGACGGGTGTTCGGGGTCGGCGGCGGCGAGCTCGATGCGGCGACCGCCCCCGAGGTCACGGTCGGCTTCTCCATGGAGGCAAAAGCGACCGACTGTGCGGATCGTGAAGCGGGGGGCGGGAAGGGCTAGGAGGCGTCTTGCGAATTCCCGGATGATTGCCGCTTTCTTCCGTTTGACGGAGCGCGGCCAGAAACGCCGTCGCTTTCTTCCCCTGACTGGCAGAAGAGTTCGTAGAGCAGTTCGAGAATTCGTGCCGCACGCCCGTCGGCAATCCGGTAATGGATCGTCTGACCTTCGCGGCGATGGGCGACCAGCCCTTCGCGGCGCAAAAGGGCCAGGTGCTGCGATACCCGGCTCTGACGCATATCGAGACTTTCCGCAAGCCGGCCCACCGAGCATTCGCCTTCGGCCAGACGGCAAAGGATCATCAGGCGCGACGGCTGGCCGAGCGCCTGCAGCAGGCTGCTCGCATCCTCCGCGGATTCGCGCATTTTTTCATAATCAACATTCATACTTGCGAATATACGGTATAACGAATATAATGACAAGCGCTGAAGGAGTTGAGATCGGCGGGCGACATTCGTCAAGTCCCATTCCGGCGAGGTCGGCGCGGTGATCATGGGGAGAGCGCACCGGAAAACGGCATGCCGTTCGCCACGCGGCCATCTTTTCGGGGCGAGGAGTGATCGTGAGGTGGAAAGATGAGTTTGGCAGAGAGCGGGCGTGCGGCCGGCGCGGAAAGACTGCAAGGCTTCGACACGCGAGAGGTTCTGAGTGCCTGTCAGGACTTGCGGCGCGAGGCAGAGGAAGACTCGGGCGGTGACGTGATCGACGGCGCACTGTCAGCAAGTGTGATGCTGGCGCTGTTCGCGCTGCTGCTGATCGCGGCAATCGTCCTCTTCCGTGATGGCATGGACGTGCGGGCAGCGGGAGTGTCGGTCGAACGATCATCACGACAGGAAACGTCGGCGATGGACCATGATGCTGCGAGTGACATGACCATAGTGCTGTTGGGTGTGGAAGAAAGGGCGGCGGAAAATGTCGCAACCGGCCCCGGGTTACGGCGGTGAGGAAAACGAATCGAAGATCATGAGGGCGGATGAGCCGGCCCTGCTGCCCTGCAGATTGTAAGATCGGGCATCGGCGGTGCCTTGATGAGCACCTATCATCGGGCTTTGGGAAGGACGAGAAATGGCGCACGTCGTGATACTGGGTGGTGGCGTCGGTGGCGTCGCGATGGCCTATGAGATGCGCGAACAGGCCCGCCGCGACGACACGATCACCCTGATATCTGATCGCGACCACTTTCAGTTCACGCCGTCCAACCCTTGGGTAGCGGTCGGCTGGCGCGCGCCTGACCGCATCCGGGTACCGCTGGCCGAGCCGCTGGCGCGCAAGCGGATCGAATTCCTGCCCTACGCGGCCGAGCGGCTGGATCCCGAACATTCCAAGATCGTGCTCGCGAACGGCGAGACGGTGGCCTACGACTATCTGGTGATCGCGACCGGTCCCGAGCTCGCCTTCGATGAGATCGAGGGCTTCGGACCGGAGTCCGTCGGCGGCCACACCGTTTCGATCTGCACCACCGATCATGCGGCAGAAGCGAAGGCGGCCTTCGATCGCTTCGTTGAGAATCCGGGACCGGTCGTGATCGGTGCGGTTCAGGGCGCTTCCTGCTTCGGCCCTGCCTATGAATTCGCCTTCATTCTGGATACCGAACTGAAGCGCCGGCGGATCCGCGACCGGGTACCGATCACCTTCGTCACCTCCGAACCCTATATCGGGCACATGGGGCTTGACGGGGTCGGCAACAGCAAAGGGCTGATCGAGGCGGCTTTTCGCGAGCGCGATATCAAATGGGTCATCAATGCGAAGGTCGAGCGTTTTCGCACCAACGGCCTCGATGTGGTCGAGGTGGATGAGGACGGCGCCGAGAAGAAGCGGCGTCAGCTGGAATCGCGCTTTACCATGATGCTGCCGGCCTTCCGTGGGATCGCGCCGTTGCAGAATATTGACGGACTGGTCAATCCGCGCGGCTTCGTGCTCACCGACCGGCATCAGCGCAACGAGGCATTTCCCAATATCTTTTCGGTCGGCGTGTGCATCGCCATTCCGCCGGTGGGCAGGACGCCGGTGCCGGTCGGGGTGCCCAAGACCGGCTTCATGATCGAATCGATGGTCTCGGCCACCGCGCGCAACATCCGGCAGCTGATGGAAGGCAGGGATCCCACCCATGAGGCGACCTGGAACGCGATCTGTCTGGCCGATTTCGGCGATACCGGCATGGCCTTTCTGGCGATGCCGCAGATTCCGCCCCGCAACGTCAATTGGACGGGCAGCGGCAAATGGGTGCATCTCGCCAAGATCGGCTTCGAGAAGTACTTCATCCACAAGGTGCGCCGCGGCCTGACGGTGCCGAGCTACGAAAAGCTGGCACTCGATCTGATCGGCGCCCACAAGGTTCGTCGGTAAGGAATGCAACCGGATATCGGGAGGGAAGCGATGATGAGACGAATCGTGGCGGTCAGCAGCAGGCTCGCGGATCATGTTGCCCGGCCGCCGGCCTTCCGGCAGGAGCGATGGTTCGCTGGCACACTGGTGATGGCAGCGCTGATCTTGCTGCTGGCCGGAATCCGGGGTGCGGGCGCCGTACCGACGGGCATTGATGTCCGCGTACTGGCCAGCGGCGCCAAGTTTATCGGTTCCTCGGTGGGCGGCGCGGCGGTTCTGATTCGCGACGCCCGGACCGGCGAGTTGCTGGCCGAGGGCGTGACCGCCGGCGGGACCGGCAACACGAAGCGGATCATGCGAGAAGCGCAGCCGCGCAATCGCGTACTTTCCACGCCCGATGCGGCGAAGTTCCATGCCGTGCTCGATATCGACAGCCCGCGCGAGATCCTCGTGACGGCGCGCGGACCGCTGGGCGCGCCGCAGGCCATGGCGGAAGCCTCGACCCGGTTGTGGCTGCTTCCGGGCGTGGATCGAACGGCAGGAGACGGGGTTCTGCTGGAGCTGACCGGGCTGATCGTGGCGCCGGTCGCCCCGGCTTTCCATTCGGCGGCTCGCACGGGCGAGACGGTCCCGCTGGAGACCCGCGTGATGATGCTG
>RFIU01000068.1 GCA_003695555.1 Alphaproteobacteria bacterium | reverse complement strand
GGGCTCTTGCTGTTGACTTCAAAAGACCTATATAATAGCAAACGGGTCAGAAAGAGTAAATTCAGTGCCAAGAGTTTCGACGGATCTCATCAAAATCAGCGAGGCAGCCAAGCTCCTGGGCGTGTCGAAATCGACTTTGGGGCGCTGGCATGAGAACGGCAAATTCGTTGCCGATTTCGTGACGCCGGGTGGAGATCGGCGCTGGTCGAAATCCCGCATCATGGCGATGCGGTCGGAAAATCCCGACAAGGACCGGGAACGCCGAACGATCGCCTATGCGCGTGTATCGACTTCCGAGCAGAAGGACGACTTGGTGCGCCAGGAAAACATGCTGGTGCAGTTCTGTGCGGCGCGTGGATGGTCATGCGAGACGATCACGGATGTCGGCTCCGGCATGAACTACAACAAGCGGGGTCTGCGAAAGCTTCTTCACCTTCTTCTGGAGGATGATGTCGAGCGTCTGGTTCTGACGCACAAAGACCGGCTCCTGCGCTTTGGCGCCGAGCTGGTTTTTGCGATCTGCGAAGAGCGCTCTGTTGAGGTTGTCATCATCAACCGGTCATATGGGGAGACGGAACCCAGCTTCGAGGAAGAGCTTGCGCAGGATGTTCTGGAGATCGTGACGGTGTTTTCTGCCCGCCTTTACGGGGCACGGTCCCGGAAGAACCGCAAGATGATCGACGCGATGAAGTCGGCAGCCGCGGATACGGGTGCTGAATGAACCAGGTCAGGACGTTCCAGATCCGCCTTCCAAGAGGTGACCATGAGGATGTTCTGGATGCCTGGGGCGATCTTGCCGGCCGGGCCATTCGATACATCCATGTCCGGATGGCAAAGGCTCACCGTGAAATGGAAGGACTTGCGAAGGCTGAACAGGCTGCGTTTCTTCGGGAAGAGAAGAACGCCCTGAAACGAGATACGATCAAAGCCTTCGGGATATCGGGTCGCCAATACAATGGGCTTTTTGCCCAGTTGATGGGGCTTTGGGAGAGCCGTCGAGAACTTGCCAAGGTGGATGTCGATCGCCTGAAGGCCCGGATCGATCGCAAGAGGAAGGCGGTTGATCAGCTGACAAAGAGGCTGGAAAAGGATCGGTCTGCGCGCAAGGCGCTCGCGGAAAAATCAGCTGCGGCTGCGAAGAAGGGGCGACCCGAACCGCTTCCGACGAAATCCCAGGCCAGGGCGCTTCTGGATTCCGAGGCACGCCGGAAAATCCGTTTTTCGCTCCATCAGGGCAAACGAAAGCTTGCGTCGCTTGAGCATGATCTCGAGAAGGCAAGGGCCTCGGCGGCGAAAACATCCGTTCCACGTATTGTCTTTGGCGGCAAAGGATTGATGCGCGAGCGTTTGGCCATTCACCCGAACGACGCGCAGTCCCTTGCTGCATGGCGCAGGAAATGGAGCAGGCGCCGGTCTGCCGGGTTCATGCTGATCGGCGGATCCGACGAGGCGTACGGCAACAAGAGCTGCAAGATGATGATGGATGGCGCCGGGAGGGTGCGCCTGGATCTGCGCCTGCCAGATGGGCTTGGTCTCGGCAAGCATCTGTCGATTGGCGGGATCGAAATGCCCGACTTCGGACGACCGGAGCTCGAGGCGGCGATGCGCCGCAATCTTCGTCCGGGAAACCGGATCGCCCTGACGTATCGGTTTGTGCGGGATCCGGAGTTTCGCAGCGACAGGTTGTCAGCCTGGCGGGTCTGTATCACGGTAAAGGTCGTGATTGAAGAGTTGGCACCGGCCATCCGAAGGCTGGGTGTCGATACGAATGCCGATCACTTGGCTCTGGCCTTGATCGATGGCGACGGCAACCCTCTTGAAAAGTGGCGCATTCCGCTGCCCCTCAGGGGCAAGACTTCCGGTCAGCGCGCAGCGATCATCGGAGATGCCGCGGCCCGGGTCTGTGCGATTGCCAGGGAGCATGATGCCGGGATCGTTCTGGAAGCGCTGGACTTCGGGAAAAAGAAGAAGGAGCTTGCGGATGCACGCAAGCGTGCCTTGCCGGAGCACGCCCGCTATGCGCGGATGCTCTCCTCTCTGGCCTACAGGCAGATCGGAGAAGCCATCCAGCGCCGGGCAGAACGTGAAGGAATTGCGGTAGACCGGGTAAACCCGGCCTACACCTCATTGATAGGCGAGGTAAATTTCGCTCGCCGCTATGGGATGACCCGCCACCAGGGCGCAGCCGTCGCGATCGCGCGACGGGCCTGCGGATTCTCGGAGCGGATCAACTACATCCATGGTCATCGTGGGCGCCGAAGCGCCCTGCCGTCTCCAGAGGAAGCGCGCAGGCACGTGTGGCGTCATTGGGCCGTGGTTCACCGCGAGCGGTCTGCCACCGCTGCGTCTGCGCGCCGGGAGCACTCGGCGCATCCATCGGGTCGAGGCAAAAGCCCGGGCTCGATCGGACAGGAAATCCTGCAGCGCAAGGTCCCCTGACCTTCGCATGGCGCCCTTTCGGCGCCAAACCCTCATGTCGCTCAGAGGGGAATGGTGCAAAAAAGCCGCTTGGCACATTTGCTATCATTTATTTGAGCGGCCTCATGCTTTCATGAATTCTCGCACTTCTTCAGGGGCGGTCATCTCGTCCACGAGCACGAGATTTCCGTCCGTCATTGGCAATGGGGTCGTCACGACGCCATCCCCAAAGAAGTGAACGATATTTCTCGACCCCCTTACCTCCGCGCTCTCAAGCAGCTGCCGACGCACCCTCACGACCCTGTTGTCCGCGCTCCTTGCGACGAGATCCCCCTCGTTCTCGATCTTCCACTCTCCTTCGGGGAGGAACTTCAGGAACACGTTCAGACGCCGATCCTCACCGTCGGTCTTCCACACGAAGACCAGGTGGCACACGCCGTTGATCCTAAGGGCATCTTCCTGTCTCTCGAGGACCGCCTTCCCGACCGACGCATCCGTCGCACCCGCCTTCCTGCAAACCTTCCCCCATTTCGTGACCAGCGATCCAGCCCGCTCGATCTCGCTCAGCTCCGGCATGGTCACATCGGTCTCCACCCCCTCGCTCTCAGCGGGCGTTTCGCCTTCTTCGTCTTCTTCATCAAGGGTCGGATTCTCCGCGTGCCCTTCCTCTTCGTCGACCTCCTCTTCTGCGTCCGTCTCCGTCACGTCGAAACGATCGCCCTGATCCTGCTGAGGCACCTCCTCCTCTTCGGGCGCGGCATCCGCTTCCCCTCCCGCTCCGTCGAGCGCTCTCTTGGCAAACCCTTCCTCGATGATCCATTCATTTTCGAGAAGCCAGTCCATGTCCTCGAGCAGGTGTCGGTACGGCTCGCACTCTTCCCGCACGTCATTGAAATGCACCAGCATTGCATCGAGCTGCGAGGCCAGGGACTGCACATGCACTCGCCGATCCTCCTCTCCGGCAAGATCCGTGTCCCATTCCGCAGCGCCATCGCGAACCATGGCCTTCAACGCCATGAACCTTCTCATGTCGCCCACGATCATCGCAAGCTCCTCGACCCTCTCCGGCACATTCACGTCTTCCGTCTCGTCACCGGCGCCGTCGGCAAACACTGCCTCCCCGTTGTCGCCCACCGTTCCGCCCGCCGCCGCTCCGTCGCCCGGGCCATCCTGGACCTCCTCCGAGATACTATCTGTCTCGGTCGCTGCCGGATCCTCCCCTGTCAGGAGACCATGCATCTCCATCGCGATGATCTCCACGTCCTCCTCCTCGAGGTCCACTTCCTCTTCTTCGGCGCCCGCCTGCATGCCTGTCGCCCCCTGCCAGCCCTCGTCGCCCTGGCTCTTCAGGGCCTTTATCGCGGCGCGAAGGGCATTGTCATCGTCGCTCTCCGTGGCCCGGATCTCCGTCTCGAGCACTGCCGGGACATCCTCTGTCTCCTCGGGATCCTGCTCGGCCCACGTCCTGACGAGATCGACCACGAACCTCCCCTGCAGGGGATCGACGCGAACGAATCCATCGAGCTCTTCTCGCGACATCCTGTTGCAGATGTTGCGCGCCGCGCGGGCCATGACCGCCTCGTCTGCAGTTCCTCGCTGGAGCTCGGCATACCACTCGCGCAGCTCGGCATACCGATCCTCGATTGCGCCCTCCCCTCCACCGGGGATGCTTGCCGACCGCAGATTTCGCGCACCCTGGCGC
>RFIU01000067.1 GCA_003695555.1 Alphaproteobacteria bacterium | reverse complement strand
TTCTGGCGGAAACGCCCCTGCTTTCCCTTGAGCATGTCGGAAAGCGACTTCAAGGGCCGCTTGTTGGTGCCGGTGATGGTCCGGCCGCGCCGGCCGTTGTCGAACAGCGCGTCCACCGCTTCCTGCAGCATCCGCTTCTCGTTGCGGATGATGATGTCGGGTGCACGCAGCTCGATCAGCCGCTTCAGACGATTGTTGCGATTGATGACCCGACGGTAGAGATCATTGAGGTCCGAAGTCGCGAAGCGGCCGCCATCAAGCGGCACCAGGGGGCGCAGCTCCGGCGGGATCACCGGCACGACCGTCAGGATCATCCATTCCGGGCGGTTGCCCGATTCCATGAACGCCTCGATCAGCTTTAGGCGCTTGATGATCTTCTTCGGCTTCAGTTCGGATTTCGTCTCTTCCAGTTCGCGCAGCAGCTGGGTGCGCTCGGCCTCGAGGTCGAGCGCTTCCAGCATCTGCCGGATCGCTTCCGCGCCGATGCCGGCGGTAAAGCCGTCCTCGCCGAATTCGTCCTGGGCGCGATAGAAGTCCTCCTCTGAGAGCAGCTGCCCCTTCTTCAACGGCGTGAGACCGGGTTCGATGACGATGAAGCTCTCGAAATAGAGAACCCGTTCGAGATCCTTCAGCGTCATGTCGAGCAAGAGGCCGATGCGCGAAGGCAGCGACTTCAGGAACCAGATATGCGCCACCGGCGCGGCAAGTTCGATGTGCCCCATGCGCTCGCGCCGGACCTTCGACAAGGTCACCTCGACGCCGCACTTTTCGCAGATGACGCCACGGAACTTCATCCGCTTGTACTTTCCGCACAGGCACTCATAGTCCTTGATCGGACCGAAGATGCGCGCACAGAACAGGCCGTCACGCTCCGGCTTGAAAGTGCGGTAATTGATCGTCTCGGGCTTCTTGATTTCGCCATAGGACCAGGAGCGGATCTGTTCCGGAGAGGCGATCGAGATCCGGATCTGATCGAAATTGTCCGCTTTCTGGACCGGATTGAAGAGATTCATCAGTTCCTGGTTCATGTGACCATTCATCCCAGCTGTTGGCTGCCCGAAATTGCATGCCGCGCATGTCGCGACCGTTCAGCCCTGTTCCGTTCCGCATCACCGAAGCGCTCCGCCTGACCCGCAGGCAGGGCGAGCGATGACCGGACGCGCCCTGAACGGCGCGCCCGGGCGAATGCGTTCAGGTTTCCTCCTCGTCTTCTTCGCTCGAGAGCAGCTCGACATTGAGCGCCAGCCCCTTCATCTCCTTGATCAGGACATTGAAGGATTCCGGAATGCCCGGCTCGAAGGTGTCGTCGCCCTTGACGATCGATTCATAGACCTTGGTGCGTCCGGCAACGTCATCGGACTTGACCGTCAGCATTTCCTGAAGCGTGTAGGCCGAGCCATAGGCCTCGAGCGCCCACACCTCCATCTCGCCGAATCGCTGACCGCCGAACTGCGCCTTGCCGCCCAGCGGCTGCTGGGTGACGAGGCTGTAGGGACCGATCGAGCGGGCGTGGATCTTGTCGTCCACCAGATGGTGCAGCTTGAGCATGTAGATGTAGCCCACCGTCACCTTGCGATCGAAACGCTCGCCGGTACGCCCGTCGAAGAGCTCCACCTGACCGGATTCGTCAAGGCCCGCCTCACGCAGCATATTGACGATGTCCGGCTCGCGCGCACCATCGAAGACCGGCGTCGCGAAAGGCACCCCATAGCTCATGTTGCCGGCCACTTCGATCAGGTCGTCTTCCGACAGCCCGGCCACCTCGGCCTTGTACTGCTTATCGCCATAGATCGCCTGGAAGCGCTTCTTGAGATTCGAAACCGTCTCCTTCTTCTCTTTCGCACTTTCAGCGTGGCGATAGTGCTCTACGAGTTCGCCGATCTGACGCCCCAGCCCGCGCGAAGCCCAGCCGAGATGGGTCTCGAGGATCTGGCCGACATTCATGCGGCTCGGCACGCCGAGCGGATTGAGCACGATATCGACCGGCGTACCGTCTTCGAGGAAGGGCATGTCCTCTTCGGGCAGGATGCGCGAGATCACGCCCTTGTTGCCGTGGCGGCCGGCCATCTTGTCGCCGGGCTGAAGCTTGCGACGCACGGCGACGAAGACCTTGACCGTCTTCAGCACGCCGGGGGGAAGCTCGTCGCCGCGCTGAAGCTTTTCGACCTTGTCGTCGAAGCGCCGCTGAAGGGTCGCCTTCGACTCATCGAACTGCTTTTTCAAGGCCTCGATCTCGGCCATCACCGCATCATCATCGACGGCAAGGTGCCACCAGTCCTTACGGGCAAGGTGTTCGATGTTCTCTTCGGTGATCCGGGTCCCCTTCTTCATCTCGCGGGTGCCCGAGGTGACCGTCCGGCCGACCAGCAGATCCTTCAGGCGCGCATAGGTATTGCGCTCGAGGATGTCGAGCTCGTCGTCGTGGTCCTTCTTCAGACGCGCGATCTCCTGCCGCTCGATGGACAGCGCCCGCTCGTCCTTCTCGACACCATGGCGGTTGAAGACGCGCACCTCGACGACTGTGCCGACGACGCCGGGGGGAAGCCGGAGCGAGGTATCGCGAACGTCGGAGGCCTTTTCGCCGAAGATCGCGCGCAGCAGCTTCTCTTCCGGCGTCATCGGCGACTCGCCCTTCGGCGTCACCTTGCCGACCAGAATGTCGCCCGGCCGCACCTCGGCACCGATATAGACGATCCCCGCCTCGTCGAGATGGCGCAGCGCCTCTTCGCCGACATTGGGGATGTCACGGGTGATCTCTTCGGGGCCGAGCTTGGTATCGCGCGCCGAAATCTCGAACTCCTCGATGTGGATCGAGGTGAAGACGTCCTCCTTGACGATCCGCTCCGAGATCAGGATCGAATCCTCGAAATTGTAGCCGTTCCACGGCATGAAGGCGACCAGCACATTGCGTCCGAGCGCCAGCTCGCCAAGATCGGTGGACGGCCCGTCGGCGATGATGTCGCCCTTGCTCACCTTGTCGCCCTGACGCACCAGCGGGCGCTGGTTGATCGCGGTGTTCTGGTTGGAACGCTGGAACTTCGACAGTCGATAGATATCGACGCCCGGGTCGCCCGGGCCGATGTCTTCGGTCGCGCGGATGACGATGCGGGTGGCGTCCACCTGATCGACGATCCCGGCCCGCCGGGCCGCGATCGAAGCGCCCGAGTCGCGCGCCACGGTGCCCTCGAGGCCGGTGCCGACAAAAGGCGCTTCGGCACGCACGAGGGGCACCGCCTGACGCTGCATATTCGAGCCCATCAGCGCACGGTTGGCGTCATCGTTCTCAAGGAAGGGGATGAGCGCGGCCGCGACCGAGACGACCTGCTTCGGGCTGACGTCCATCAGAGTCACCTGATCGGGCGTGGCGAGGACGAATTCATAGGCCTGGCGGCAGGAGACGAGATCGGCGACGAAGTGGCCCTTCTCATCGATTTCGGCATTCGCCTGGGCGATCGTGTGCGGTCCTTCCTCCATCGCAGAGAGATAGACCACCTCGTCGGTGACCTTGCCCTTCACCACCTTGCGGTAGGGGGTTTCGATGAAGCCGTACTTGTTGACGCGCGCGAAGGTCGCCAGCGAATTGATCAGGCCGATGTTCGGCCCTTCCGGCGTCTCGATCGGGCAGATGCGGCCATAATGGGTCGGGTGCACGTCGCGCACCTCGAAACCGGCCCGCTCGCGCGTCAGACCGCCCGGGCCGAGCGCCGAGAGCCGCCGCTTGTGGGTGATCTCGCTCAAGGGGTTGGTCTGGTCCATGAACTGCGAGAGCTGCGACGAACCGAAGAACTCGCGCACCGAGGCTACCGCCGGCTTTGCATTGATCAGATCGTGCGGCATGACGGTATCGATATCGACGCTCGACATCCGCTCCTTGATCGCGCGCTCCATGCGCAGCAGGCCGACGCGGTACTGATTTTCGAGCAGCTCGCCGACCGAGCGCACCCGCCGGTTGCCGAGGTGATCGATATCGTCCACCTCGCCGCGGCCGTCCTTCAGGCCGACGAGATACTTGACGACCGCGAGGATGTCCTCCCTCGTCAGGGTGCCGACCGTGTCCGGCGTGTCGAGGCCGAGACGCATGTTCAGCTTGACCCGGCCGACCGCCGAAAGATCATAGCGTTCGGGATCGAAGAAAAGGCCGTGGAACAGCGCCTCCGCGGTTTCGCGGGTCGGCGGCTCGCCGGGGCGCATGACGCGATAGATCTCGGCCAGCGCGGTCTCGTAGTCCTCGGTCCGGTCTGCCTTCAAGGTGTTGAGAATCCAGGGGCCGGTCGAAACATTATCGACGTCGAGAACCGCGATCTCGTCAAGCCCGGCCTCCTCGAAGACGGCAAGATGGTCGGCGGTGATCTCGTCACCGGCCTCGATATAGATGCGGCCGGTCTTCTCATCGATCACGTCGCTGGCGGCAAACTTGCCGATCACCTCTTCCTCGGGCACCAGCAGGTGCTTCACCCCCTGCTTTTCCAGCTTGCGCAGCAGCCGCGGGGTAAGCTTGGTCCCGGCCTCGGCCACCACTTCGCCGGTGTCCGCGTCGATCAGGTCGAACTCCGGCTTCTGTCCGCGCCAGCGTTCGGGACTGAAGGGAATCTTCCAGCCGTCCTTGGTCCGCTTGAGCGTAAGCGTATCGTAAAAGGCATGAAGGATGTCTTCGTTCGACATGCCCAGCGCATGCAGCAGCACCGTTGCCGGCAGCTTGCGTCGCCGGTCGATGCGGACATTGACGATATCCTTGCCGTCGAACTCGAAATCGAGCCAGGACCCGCGATAGGGAATGATCCGGGCCGCGAACAGAAGCTTCCCGGAAGCGTGCGTTTTGCCCTTGTCATGATCGAAGAAGACGCCCGGCGAGCGATGCATCTGCGAGACGATGACCCGTTCGGTCCCATTGATGATGAAGGTACCGTTCTCGGTCATCAGCGGGATGTCGCCCATATAGACGTCCTGCTCCTTGATATCGAGCACGGAGCGGGATTCGGTCTCGGGATCGACCTCGAAGACGATGAGACGCAAGGTGACGCGCAGCGGCGCCGCATAGGTGAGGTCACGCTGCCGGCATTCATCGACGTCGTATTTCGGTTCCTCGAGCGTATAG
>RFIU01000066.1 GCA_003695555.1 Alphaproteobacteria bacterium | reverse complement strand
TAATCGCCGCCGTCAGCGTCGTCTTGCCATGGTCCACATGACCAATCGTCCCAACATTCACATGCGGCTTCGTCCGCTCAAACTTCGCCTTCGACATCGCTCAAGCTTCCCGTTGCTGTCTGTTCTCGGTCCCCGGTGCGGACCGGATCCCGGCCCTTTAGCGCACCTCTCGCTCTCTGCCCATCACCGGCCTTTCTCGGCCGCGGCGCTCCTCTTGCATCGCCGACGCATCCGGCCGGGAGGAACGAAACTGGAGCGGGCGACGGGAATCGAACCCGCACTACCAGCTTGGAAGGCTGGGGCTCTACCATTGAGCTACGCCCGCACGAATGGTCTTCCTGCTCGCCTCGCACGTCCGGCCGTTGCGACGTCGCCCGGCCCGACCGGCCACAAGGGCAGAACGGAAGGGCATGGTGGAGGGGGCAGGATTCGAACCTGCGTAGGGAAAACCCGGCAGATTTACAGTCTGCTGCCTTTGACCGCTCGGCCACCCCTCCATGCGCGCCCGTATTCTGCCGTCTCCGGCAGGTCGATGGCGGCGTCGGTGGGGCGCATATCGCCAAAAACGCAAGCCCTGTCAACCGGGAATGCCATGAGCCATGACGCCGGATTCACGACGCGGCTTCGAGGGTGGCGAAACGCGCGATCTCGCGCCGGAAACCGTCGGCGAAGGCTTCGGCGATCGCACCGTTGACGAGATCGTCGAGCCAAGCCCATTGCCCATCCTGGTTGCATTCCAGGAACCAGTATTCGCCCTCGGGATCGACAATGATGTCGAAGCTGCCGGAAAACAGGCCCATCTCGCGCATGAAGGCAAGCAGCCGCTCGCCGAGCTGCGGCGACACCTCAACTGGCTCGAAGCCGACATCGCCGACTCCATAGCGCCAGTCGACGCGCGAATGAGCGTATTTCTGCGACTCGATGCGAAAGGCGAAGAGCCGCTCGCCGACCACCGCGATACGCAATTCGTGATCCTTGGCGATCTGCTGTTGAAGAAAATGCGGGCAGCGACGGAAGCTGTCGGCATCGGCGAGCCGCACCCTCGGCGACGAAACCGGCATGGTGAACACATTGTAGGGAATGTCATTCTCGTCCGGACGCGGCTGCACCTTGCCGGCCGAGAGAGATTTGATGACTGCCCGCTCCTGCTCGCGAACGAAGGCGAGGATCGGGCGTTTGCGGTTCGACACCAGGGTTTCGGGAACCCGCAGGCCGACCCGCGCGGCGACCATCTGCTGATAGGGCTTGAGCAGGCAGGAGCGCGATTCGAGACTGTTGTAGAGCCGGTCGCGATAGACGCCGGCCAGCAGTCGGCACAAGGCGCGCCATTCCATCGCGCACCAGTCCGCCTCGCGCGCATCGCCGCGCGGATAGAGCGGCGATCCCTGGAAAAGCTTCAGGCGGTCCCAGATGATGAAGGGCCCGAGGACTTCCCGACCGGCGATTTCGAGCCGACCCGAACCGGATCCGTCTAGCCGGAAGCAGACCGATTCCAGCCGAAGATAGTCGAGCACGATCGTCCGCACGCCGTGAGCGCCGATCGCCTCTTCGACCCGCGTAACGTGCGGATCACGCCTGGTGCCGAAAATGAGCAGACTTGACATGTATGTAACCCCCGCTTGTCCGCCATCATGCGGAATACGAACGACGACGCGCAAACACGGCGCGCGAGACGCGGCATGCTGGAGAGGGATGCCCGCCAACGAAAAACCCTGCCCCGAAAGCTGGAAAGGGAGGCCGCATCCCGGAAGCGATACGGCCTCCCCGACAGAATTTCCGGCAATATGCGTCCGGAAGATTTCTGAATGCTGCGCGCTAGAGCTTATCGCACCATTCGTCGGGACCATCGTCGCCGCCGTCGTGATCCGGCGTGACGGTGACCGTATTCAGACAGTTCCCCGCCTGCGCGCCACCGCCGACACTGCGCAGTTCCTCAGCGCGCAGACGACGGATCCGCGGATAGACCTCGTCATGAAGATCGAGAATGAAGGGTTGCTTGCTCATCAGACCTCTCCTTGATCGCACCCCCGCAAGGAGAACCTCCAGCCCCGATCGCACGAGCATCTGCCGCTACCGGACCTGGTACCCCCGGCCGTCTCTCTTCGCCATGCCGCGACGGAACGTCCGTCTTCTTCGAACGAGTCCGGCATAACGCACCCGATGGTACGACCATGCCGGCACGCCACAGCATCTAGAACATCCATGATTCTGAGCCAGCGCGTCAAGAGAGCATTTCAGTTTATTTTCTCTACACTACCCTTCGTGGTATTCTGTACTTTTGTCGCCATTCAGCGGTTCCGCGCACCTCCACCTTGCCTATTCGCGGTGCCTGCGTCTATAGGCGGCAGGTCATGAGCAGACATCCTGCATCCCCTGCCGGAGGCAAGAGAGGCGGTCCCGGCGCCCATCGCCCGCGGCATCGCGGGCATGCTCCTCGTCACGATGCTCGGCGTTCCGGCTCCTTCCTTTTCTTCCATGGGCGCCATGCGGTGCGTGCCGCGCTCGCCAATCCGCGCCGGCGCTGCCGACGACTGCTGGCCACCGAACAGGCGCTCACTCAACTGCGCGAGGGGGATATCCTGCCGCCCGACCTGCCGGTGGAAGAGGTCGGGCGTGAAGAAATCGCCGCACGGCTTGCCCCCGGCACCGCGCATCAGGGCCTGCTGCTCGAAGTCGAACCCCTG
>RFIU01000065.1 GCA_003695555.1 Alphaproteobacteria bacterium | reverse complement strand
CCTCACTCCGCGGCCGGGGGTGGGGGATCGCGGCGGTTCCTGCGGTCCGTGCGGCCGGTGGCGTCGGTGGTGGCCGTCGCCGGCGTCCTGCCTGACCCCGCCGTCTCTGCCGCCCCTGCCCCTGTCTTCGAGTCCATTTCCCCGGCCTCCACCGTCTCCGCCGTCCCCGCCCATGTCTTCGAGTCCGTTTCCCCGGCCCCCGGCGTTCCCGTCGTCATGGTCCGGGCCGTCGGAATCGGGATTTCGCGCACCCGCCCGTCGTCGCTCGGGAATTCTTGTGGGTGATCCGGTCGCCGACCACCGCCCTCACGCGATCAGGACACTGGCGCGGGAAATGGTAGCGCTCTTCGGGGCAGTCGTCATAGTGACCTTGCAGCTTGCAGATGAAGACGTCCTTCGTCATGCAGCCAACATAGTCTCTCCCTTCAGGTCGCGTCCAGGCCCCGGCACGGGCCGCTCGGCCGGCGCTCCTCGCGCGATTCGCGCGCAGATGCGGCCGCTCCTTTCTGTCCGCACCATTAGCTGTGAACGAGAATGACACGGCGCTGTCCCGCCTGCCGTCAGGTTCCGCCGTCTTCCGTGTCGTCGGGCGGGTGGGGCATGCGATGGGCGTGCGCCGAGCAGATGTCGCTTGGTGGGCAGTAGATGTATTTGTCGTGGGGAAGGGGGATGCCGTGCTGGCGCTCGGAGGCTGACGGGGGCGGTGCGCTTTGGCACCCGGCCACGATCAGGCGCCCTCGTCTCAGAGGCGCCCTCGTCCACGGCTTCCTTGTCTCAGGTGCCCTTTTGCCCCTCGCGTTTGCGCCGTTCGGCGAGCAGCTTGAGGCGCAGCGCATTGAGCCGGATGAAGCCCTCGGCGTCCTTCTGGTCGTAGCCGCCTTCTTCCTCGAAGCTCGCCAGGTCCCGGGCATAGAGCGAAAACGGCGAGCGACGGCCGACGAGCCGCACGCGGCCCTTGTAGAGCTTGAGGCGCACCTCGCCGGTGACATGCCGCTGGCTGTGGTCGATCGCGGCCTGCAGCATCTCGCGTTCGGGCGAGAACCAGAAGCCGTTGTAGATCAGCTCCGCATAGCGCGGCATCAGTTCATCCTTGAGGTGCGCCGCGCCCTTGTCGAGGGTGATCTGCTCGATTCCGCGATGGGCGGCGAGCAGAATGGTGCCGCCCGGCGTCTCGTAGATGCCGCGCGATTTCAGCCCGACGAAACGGTTCTCGACGAGATCAATGCGGCCGATGCCGTGCTCGCGGCCGAAATCGTTCAGCCGTTCGAGCAGTCGCGCCGGCGAGAGCGCCTCGCCGTTGATGGCCACCGGATCGCCGCGCTCGAAGGCGATAGTGACGGTCTGCGGGGCATCGGGCGCGTCTTCGGGCGCGCGGGTGCGCGAGAAGACATATTCGTCCGGCTCATGGTCAGGGTCTTCGAGCGCCTTTCCCTCGCTCGAGGTGTGCAGAAGATTGGCATCGACCGAAAAGGGCGCCTCGCCGCGCTTGTCCTTCGGCACCGGGATCTGATGCGCCTCGGCAAAGGCGATCAGCGCCGAACGCGAATCGAGGTCCCATTCCCGCCACGGCGCGATCACCCGGATCGCCGGATCGAGGGCGGCATAGCCAAGCTCGAAACGCACCTGGTCATTGCCCTTGCCGGTGGCGCCATGGGCGACGGCGTCGGCGCCGGTGGCATGCGCGATCTCGATCTGGCGCTTGGCGATGAGCGGCCGGGCGATCGCGGTGCCGAGCAGATATTCGCCCTCATAGAGGGCGTTCGCCCGGAACATCGGAAAGACATAGTCGCGCACGAATTCCTCGCGCAGATCCTCGACGAAGATCTCCTTCACCCCGAGCATCCGGGCCTTGCGGCGCGCCTCTTCAAGCTCGGCGCCCTGGCCGAGATCGGCGGTAAACGCCACTACCTCGCAGCCGTAGGTCACCTCCAGCCACTTGAGGATCACGGAGGTGTCGAGGCCGCCGGAATAGGCGAGCACCACCTTGTTCACTGCACCCTTCGCCATCGGGAATTTCCTGCTCCATTGGGTCATGGACGATCGCCGGCAATGACCGCGGATTCCGCCCACTGCTTGCCGATCGGCCTTCAATAGGCTTAAGCAACGATGTTGAAAAGGGGCAATGTTGCACTGCACCCATGGGCGGCAGGGGGAATCGCAGCGGCGGCCGGGGCGGTGTCCTGCTCAAGCCGGCGCGAGGAAGGGAAACGAGATTGACCGGGCCGCTTTCGATTCTGACCTTCACCTCGCTCTATCCCAATGCGGCACAACCCGCGCATGGCCTGTTCGTCGAAACCCGGCTGCGCCATCTCGTCGCCACCCGCCCGGTCCGCGCCCGGGTGGTCGCGCCGGTGCCGCGGATTCCATTCTGGCCGGCGGCCCTCACCCCTGCCGCCTATCGCAGGGCCTCGCTGGCACTGGGCGAGGAGATGCGTGCCGGCATCACCGTCCATCATCCGCGCTATCCGATGATCCCCGGCTTTGCGCGCCGGCAGGCGCGATGGATGGCGGCCGCCACGCTGCCGCTGATGCGCCGGCTGGTCGCGGAAGAGGCGGTCGATCTGATCGACGCCCACTATCTTTATCCCGACGCGGTGGCGGCGGTCCGGATCGCACATTCACTCGGTCTGCCGGTGGTGCTGTCGGCGCGCGGCAGCGACGTCAACCGGATTCTGGAGATTCCCGGTTATCGCAGGCAGATCCTGAGTGCGCTTGGCGCGGCCGATCATGTGATCGCGGTCTCCGAGGCGCTGCGCCGTCGGCTGCTTGCCGAGGGTCTGGCGCCCGATCGCGTGACGACGATCTGCAATGGCGTCGATGCCGAACGCTTCCGCCCCATCGCGCGCGACGAGGCGCGCTGCCGTCTCGGCCTGGCGGAGGACGGGCCCCTGCTGCTCTCGGTCGCTCGGCTCGATCGCGCGAAGGGGCAGGCCTGCCTGATCGAGGCGCTGGGGTCTCTTCCCCGTGCCCGCCTGCTGCTGGTCGGTGCCGGTCCGGACCGACGGCGGCTCGTCCGGCTCGCCCGACGCCTCGGGGTCGGCGAACGGGTAGCCTTTGTCGGCGAGGTGGCGCACGATCGCCTGCCGCTCTTCTATTCGGCCGCCGACATCTTCCTGCATGCCGCGATCCGGGAGGGCTGTCCGAACGTCATTCTCGAGGCGATGGCCTGCGGCCTGCCGGTGGTGGCACGCGCCGTCGGCGGCGTGCCGGAGATCCTCGCCGAACCGGTTGCCGGCCGGCTTCTTGCGGCGGATGCGGATCCGCGCACCTTCGCCGAGGCGGTGCGTAGCCTCATCGCCTCGCCTGCGAGCCCTGCTGCGGTGCGTTCCCGGGCGATGCGCTTTTCCTGGTCCGAGGTGAGCGAACGCCTTGAGGAAGTGTTCCGTCAGGTCAGGGCGAAAGCGCGTGCGCCGGCCCGGTAAGGCCCGATGGGCGCTTCGTGCTCTCTTGCTGCTATTTTCCCTTCATCGCCGCAATGCGGTCGGTGACAATCGTCTCCATCCTTGCAAGGGCCGCCTGCACCGCCCGCGCCCCGGTCGGCTCGCTGTCAATGATGCGATCTTCGGCGCGTCCGCCGACCGGTTGGACGAGCCATTCGACGCCGCCTTCGATGGCGATGATCTCGAGCGCGAAACCATCATAGAAGCCGCCCCCCTCGCTCATGTCGGCAGGATCGCTGTCTTCCGGCCACAGGAAGACCATGTGGCTTAATCGCCAGAAGCGGGTGCGGGGGACGCGGGTGATCTCCTCGGCGAGTTCCTCTTCACCGATCGGTGTGCCGTCTTCCAGTTTCCAGCGCATCGTCCTTGTGCCTTTCGTATCCGCCATCGCCGGCAGCGGGCCTTATGACCCATGATGCGCCGCCGGGCGAGGGGCGGCAAGAGGGGATCACATTTTCGTGAGCACGACCGATTCCGGCGACGGGTGCATTGCCTTCGCGTCCTCGGCGCGCCACATGACGGAGGAAGGTGCGGGGTCCTGTCCACCGGAGATAGCTCGTGCAGTCAGAAGACGGGATGACCGCTACCCGCCCCTTCGCACGCATGGCAACAGGTGAGGAGCATCTCAAGATGACCGACTTTCCCCTTCACGATCCGGCCACCGCGCCCGAGGCAGCCCGCCCGTGGCTCGATCGGGCGGCGAAGGTCTTCGGTTTCGCCCCGAATGTCCTGAAGGTGATGGCCGAAGCACCCGCCCTGCTCGAGGGCTACATGACGCTTTCCGGCATTTTCGACAAGACGAGCTTCAGTCCGGCCGAGCGTCAGCTCATTCTGCTTGCTGCGGCGCGTACGGAGCGCTGCCATTATTGTGTCGCCGCGCATTCCTGGGCGGCGGAAATGGCCGGTCTGCCGAAAGCGGTGGTCGAGGCGGTGCGCGAAGGGCGCGAGATCGCCGATGACCCCCGCCTCGAATCGCTGCGTCGCTTCGTGACCCATCTTGTTTCGCGTCAGGGCTTTGCCGACGCCGAGGAGATCGAAGCCTTCCTCGCCGGCGGTTTCACGCGTGCGCAGGCGCTCGAAATCGTCCTCGGGGTGGCGCTCAAGGTGATGTCCACCTGGACCAATCATCTCGCCCGCACGCCGCTCGATGAACCCTTGTCGGCCTATGCCTGGCAGCCATCGGCGGGAGACGATCTCGCGGCCGAATAGGCGCATCCCCAGCCGGAAGACGTAAGGTCCATGAGGGCCATACATCCCGAATCCGAAAGGGCGGCGGAATCGCTTCCGTCGCCCTTCGTTCATCTCGCCCGTCTTCCCGCTCGGGAAAGAGAGAGCGGAAAATCACTCGCCCTTCGGCTCGACCACCTGACGGCCACGATACATGCCGGTCTTCAGATCGACATGATGGCGCAGGACGTATTCGCCGGTGTGCGGGTCTTCCTGATAATTGACCGGCTTCAGCGTGTCATGGGCGCGCCGATTGCCGCGCCGCATCCGTGAAACCTTTCTTTTCGGTACCGCCATCGCTCTTCTCGCCTTGTCCTCGTCCCGGACCATGCCGGCTGCATCGTTTGCCGGTAGATGGGGACTGCATTGTTCCGGATCGGGCAGATCCGACTCTCTTGCCCTCGAGTCGTTCTCGCCGAAGCGCCACCGAAGCGTCTGCCCGCGAGCGGCGGGAACCTAGGGGGGCGTGGTTCAAAAATCAAGCCTTCTTTGCCCCCGGCCAGCCCGACGGGTCCAGACCGATCGGAGGACTTGTCCGCCTTTCCGGTCGCCTCTTGACCGATCAACGGGCAGCCGGCAGGCTCATCCCTGCGTCGAACGGGTGAGGTGCGGGTGAAGGATTTAAGGGAGGATGCGATGCCGATACCGGCGACTTTGATGGCGGCCAGCCTGCTGGGCTTCGTGCTGCTGGTGCTGGCCTGGCGCTGTGTGGCGATGCGCGGGCAGCTGGCAAAACTCGAGGAAGCGGGCGACGAGGCGGGCGAGGCGCGTGCTGCGGCCGAGGCCGAACTCGCCCACCGTGGTCGGGTGATGGCGAACTTCACCGAATACACGCCCTTCCTGCTGATCCAGCTCGGCGCGCTCGAGCTTGCCGGCACCGCGACCGGCGTCGCCTTTCTGCTTGCCGGTCTGATCGTCCTCGCTCGGGTGATGCATGCCTGGGGTTATGGCCGTTCCAGCGGGCGCAGTGCCGGGCGCTACTGGGGCACGCTGCTGAGCTGGCTCCTGATCGCCGGTCAGTCTCTCTTGGGCCTTTACTGTCTGCTGATCGCCTGATTCGCGAGACCGGCTTCTCTTCGGCTCTGCTAGCCCTTCGCCAGGGCGAGAGCAGCGGCATCAAGGATCGCGTCGCTGTCCAGCCGGTAGCGGCGATAGAGGTCGGGAATGTCGCCGGACTGTCCGAATTCGGTGACGCCGAGCGGGACCACTTGGTGCCCTTTGACCCCGCCCAGCCATGAGAGCGCCGCCGGCGCGCCGTCGATCACGGTGACCAGCGCCGCCCGCGAAGGCAGCGCTGCGAGCAATCGTTCGACCGGGCTTTCGGTCGGCGATCCCGGCTGCACGGCACGGCGCTCGCCGGCACGTTTCCACTCTCCATGCAATCGGTCCGGCGAGGTCACCGCCAGCAGCGCCGTACCCGGCAGGTCCTCGGCGATGGTGCGCGCGGCGGCCTCGGCTTCGCGAGCCGGCGCGCCACAATAGGCGATCGCCAGACGGGTCCGGTCGTCCGGCGGCATGCGCCAGTATCCGCCTTCCAGAATCCCGCGCGCGGTATCGTCGGAAAGCTCGCGCTTCGGCTGCTCGATCGGACGGGTGGACAGGCGCAGATAGACCGAGCCGCCGTCCTCGGCCTGAAGGTAGGCGAAGGCGTGACGCATGATGAGCGCCAGCTCGTCGGCAAAGGCCGGTTCATAGGCGAGCAGGCCGGGCTGCGCCATGCCGATCAACGGCGTGTGGATTGACTGATGCGCGCCGCCTTCAGGTGCCAGCGTGATGCCGGACGGGGTCGCCACCAGCAGGAAGCGGGCGTCCATGTAGCAGGCGTAGTTCAGCGCATCCAGACCGCGGTTGATGAAGGGATCATAGACGGTGCCGATCGGGATCGTCCGCGCGCCGAACAGTCGATCCGAGAGTCCGAAGGCGGCGAGCGCCAGAAACAGGTTGTTTTCGGCGATGCCGAGTTCGAGGTGCTGTCCCTCCGGCCCCTGATCCCAGCGGGTCGGCGTCGGGATGCGCCGGGCCCGGAAGGGGTCGGCATGCGGGCTGCGGGCGAAGACCTTGCGCTGGCCGACCCAGCCGCCGAGATTGGTCGAGGTCGCAACGTCCGGCGACATGGTCATGACATGGTCGGCAAGTGCGCCGCCTTCGCGCGCGAGCGCATGGAGGATCTTTCCGAAGGCGACCTGGGTGGAAAGCCGTTCGCCGGTCGGCACCGGCAGAGCGGCCGGCACCGGCACCTTCGGCGCCTTGCGCCGGCGCGCAGGGGCGCGATGGAAGGGATGATCCTGCAGATAGCGGCGCACCGTCTCGCGCTGCTCGGCCGGCACGGCGGCCAGCGGTTCCCACTCTTCGCCCTCGGCGATGCCGAGTCGTCCGCGCAGCTCCTTGACCTGGGCGCGGGTCAGCAGCCCGGCGTGATTGTCCTTGTGGCCCTGAAAGGGCAGGCCGAAGCCCTTCAGGGTATAGATGATGAAAGCCTGCGGACGTTCATCGCCTTCGACCGACCGGAACGCCTCGACGAGACGGGCAAGATCGTGACCGGCGAGATTGGTCATCAGCGCCCCGAGCGCCTCGTCGTCATAAGCAGCGAGCAGCGACTTCACCCCCGCACGCGCGCCGATGTCATCCAGGATCTGGGCACGGAACGCGGCGCCGCCTTCGAAGGCGAGCGCCGAATAGAGATCGTTCGGACAAGCGTCGATCCAGGCGCGCAGCGCCTGTCCGCCCTTGCGGCGGAAGGCGGCTTCCAGCGCATGACCGTATTTCAGGACATGAACATTCCAGTCGGTGGCGGCAAACAGCTCGGCCAGCCGGCCGCTCATCATCGGTCCGGCGATGGCGTCCAGGCTCTGGCGGTTGTAGTCAACGATCCACCAGCAGTTCCGCAGGCCGTATTTCGCGCCTTCGAGCATGGTTTCATAGAGGTTGCCCTCGTCGAATTCGGCATCGCCCATCAACGCGATCATCCGCCCGGCATCTTCCGGTGCCAGCCGGCCCCGGGCCAACGCATGGTCCTGGGCCATGCTGGCGAACGCCGTCACCGCGCCGCCGAGGCCGACCGAGCCGGTCGAGAAATCGACGTCGTCGCGGTCCTTGGTGCGTGAGGGATAGGACTGCGCGCCGCCGAGCGCGCGGAAGCGCACGAGCTGGTCGCGGCTCTGACGGCCGAGCAGATACTGGATCGCATGATAGACGGGGCTCGCATGCGGCTTGACCGCAACGCGATCGTGAGGGCGCAGAATCTCGAAATAAAGGGCGGTGAGAATTTCGGCCGAAGAGGCGGACGATGCCTGATGACCGCCGACCTTCAGGCCATCGCGGCTTTCGCGTTCGTAATTGGCGTGATGGATCGTCCAGGTCGCCAGCCAGCGCACGGCGGTGTCGAGCGCCTCGAGAATCTCGATCCTCGCCGTATCGTCAAGACAGCCCGTCGCCGTCTTTTCTGCCACCTTCGGCGTCTTCGCGTCGCTGTTGCGTTTCGTCATGCCTTGGTTCCGTCGTCAGGTGTCAGTCCTTCCCCGGCTCGGGCGGTTATCACGTCGAAGTGGCGGCGTCCATGCCGGCACGCCATCATCACCATTCGCCAGCCAGGACGAGCATGCCGCGCTGGACCTGATCGGTGCAAGCGGGTAACCCGAAGCACCGAATGTCCGCAGGCGGAACCCGCCTGCCGCAGAGACGAGGTCGAGCGAAGCGATGTCGAGCGCCCTCTTGGAGCCCCCCTTTCTGCTGTTCGAGGATCATCTGGCACCCTCGTCCGCGCCGATGTCGCGCCTCTATCATCAGCCTCGCCGGGTGCTGGAAGCGCGCCGGATCGATGAGCTGGCCGACATGCTGGCTGATGCCGACCGGGCGCGGGCGCAGGGCTTCCATGTCGCGGGGTTTCTGTCCTACGAGGCGGCCGGCGCATTCGAACCGGCGCTGACCGATGTCCTGGCGATGCCTGCCGATGACGATCCGCCGCTCGCCTGGTTCGCGGTCTTCGATGATGTGCGGCTGCTCGTTCGTGCCGAACGTGATGCCCTGTTCGAGGAGGCGGCGGGCGGCACATTCCGCCCGGCCCGCCTCAGCGAGCGGCAGGCGAGCCTGGACGGGCGGGAATACCGCCGCCGTTTCGCCGCCATTCAGCAAGCGCTGGCAAGGGGTGAGGTTTATCAGATCAATTTCACCTTCCCGATCGAATGGCGCTTTGAAGGCGATCCGCGCGCCTTCTATCGCCGCCTTGCGGACGCGCAGCCGGTGGCTCACGCCGCCTTTCTCGATACCGGCGCCCATTCCATTCTCTCGCTTTCGCCCGAACTCTTCGTGGCGGGGCAGGGGTGTCATCTCGTCGCCCGACCGATGAAGGGGACCGCCCCGCGCGGCCGCCACCCGACAGCCGATCGCCGGATTGCCCGCGCGCTTGCCCGCGATCCGAAATCGCGCGCGGAAAACCTGATGATCGTTGATCTGCTGCGCAACGACCTCTCGCGCCTTGCCCGTCCCGGCGGCGTGCGGGTCGAGGAACTGTTCACTGTCGAACGCTATCCGAGCCTGCACCAGATGACCTCGAGCATCCTTGCCGAATGCCGCGAGTCGCCGAGTCTGTCGGCACTGATGGCGGCGCTGTTTCCCTGCGGCTCGGTGACCGGTGCGCCGAAGCTGCGGGCAATGGAATGGATCGCCCGGTTGGAGGGACGACCGCGCGGCGTCTATACCGGCGCGATCGGCTTCGCCGAGCCGGACGCCGGCAGCGGTGAGAGCGAAGGCGGTTCCCGACTGCGTTTCAATGTCGCGATCCGTACCCTCGTCATCGATCGGCAGGCGCGTGCCCGCATGGGAGTCGGATCCGGGATCGTCGCCGACAGCCGGGCAGGTGACGAACATGCCGAATGTCTGCTCAAAGCGGCTTTCGTAGAGGAGGTGGCCGAACCCCGGCCGGTTTTCGACCTGATCGAAACCTTCCGCTGGACACCCGATGAAGGCTGGCGCCGGCGCGATGCGCATCTCGACCGGATGCGGGCATCGGCCGCTCACCTCGGCTTCGCTTTTCCCGAAGAGCGCATCCGCTCGCGACTCGAGGCCTGCGCCCGGCGCTTTTTGGCTGTCGGAACGGCGCAGCGGGTGCGG
>RFIU01000064.1 GCA_003695555.1 Alphaproteobacteria bacterium | reverse complement strand
TCCTTGACGAGGGCATGGCGGTCACCGTCGGCGGCGGTGTTGATTCCATCTCGCTGGTCCAGAATGAGAAGTTCCGGGTCGAGCCCGACCCTTCGCTGGTCGAGATGCAGCCCGATGCCTACATGCCAATGATCGATACGGCGGAAGTGGTGGCCAAGCGTTACGGGATCTCGCGCGAGGTCCAGGACGAATACGCCCTTCAGAGCCAACAGCGCACGGCCGCCGCCCAGCGGGCGGGGCGTTTCGATGACGAGATCGTACCGCTCGAGACGGTCAAGCTCGTCAAGGACAAGGAAACCGGCGAGATCCGGCGCGAGCCGGTGCGGTTGGACAAGGACGAAGGCAACCGGCCGGACACCACGCTTGAGGGCCTCGCCGCGCTGCAGCCCGTGCGCGGACCCGGCCACACGATCACCGCCGGCAATGCCAGCCAGCTTTCCGATGGCGCATCCGCCGCGGTGCTGATGGAACGGCGCGAAGCGGAGCGGCGCGGTTGTGATGTGCTCGGCATCTATCGCGGCATCGCGGTGGCCGGCACGAAGCCCGACGAAATGGGCATCGGGCCGGTGTTCGCGGTGCCGAAACTGCTCGAACGGCATGGCTTGAAGATCGACGACATCGGTCTGTGGGAGCTCAACGAGGCCTTCGCGGTCCAGACTGTCTATTGCCGCGACCGGCTCGGTATCGACAATGAGCGGTTCAATGTCGATGGCGGCGCAATCTCGATCGGTCATCCCTACGGCATGTCGGGCGCGCGGATGGTCGGCCACGCCCTGATCGAAGGCCGCCGGCGCGGCGTGCGCTGGGTGGTCATCACGATGTGCGTCGGTGGCGGCATGGGTGCGGCCGGTCTGTTCGAGGTCGCCTGAAGGTTTCGGCGAGTGCCGGTCGGCAAGGGAGAAAAGCAGAAGATGAAGGCGATCGTCTGTCGGGAATTCGGACCTGAAGAGAATCTGAAGGTCGAGGAGATCGAGCCTCCGGCGCTCAAGCCCGGCACGGTCCGTATCGCGGTCGAGGCGGCGGGGCTCAATTTCCCCGATCTGCTATGCGTGCGCGGTCAGTATCAGTTCAAGCCGCCGCTGCCCTTCGTGCCGGGCGGCGAGGGGGCCGGTATCGTGCAGGAAATCGGGGAAGGGGTTGAAGGCTTCTCCCCTGGTGACCGGGTGCTGTTCACCGAGCTTGCCGGCGCGTTTGCCGAACAGACGGTGGTGACGGCCGACAAGGTGGTGAAGATCCCCGATTCCATGCCCTTCGATGTTGCGGCGGGGTTGACCATCGTCTATGCGACCTCGATCCATGCCCTGCGCCAGCGGGCGCGGCTGCAGGCGGGCGAAACGCTGCTGGTGCTCGGCGCGGCCGGCGGCGTCGGGTTGGCTACCGTCGAGCTCGGCAAGGCGATGGGTGCGCGCGTCATCGCAGCTGCCTCCAGCCCCGAGAAACTGGCGCTGGCGCGCGAACACGGTGCCGACGAGGGCATCGACTATGCGCGCGAGGATCTGAAGGCGCGGGTGAAGGAACTGACCGGCGGGCGCGGCGCCGATGTCATCTATGATCCGGTCGGCGGCGACTACTCCGAGGCCGCCTTCCGCGCCATCGCCTGGGAAGGCCGCCATCTTGTTATCGGTTTCGCGGCCGGCGAGATCCCGCGCCTTGCGCTCAATCTGCCGCTTTTGAAGGGAGCCAGCATCGTCGGCGTCTTCTGGGGCGCCTTCGCGGCTCGAGAGCCGGCCGCACATGCCGAAAACATGCAGATGCTCTTCCGCTGGTTTGAAGAGGGGCGGATCCGCCCCCATGTCTCGGCCCGCTATCGGCTAGAAGACTTTCCCGCCGCCTTTCGCGATCTTTCACAGCGTCGGGCGACGGGCAAGATCATTCTGCTTCCCTCTGGCGGCTGAGAGTCGCTCGACACGAATCGCAGCTCATCCGACCAGTGGCCGAATGGCGGTGGGGCGTGGCCGGGCGACGATCGGTTTGCGGATCGTCGCGCCAGGGCACGCATGGGAAAGGCGCTGCCAGCTTGCGAACAGTTCCACAAATCCCCGGATCACCCAGAGAGCGGCGAATAAGAACAGAGCAAGACCGGTCAGGTGCAACATCATCCATCTCCCATAAAGTTCCGTGTATGTTCTATTGTGGGGCCGGGAACGTGTCAAGAACAAATGAAGATCGAGCGTTCCGGATGTCGGGCTTCGTTCCTCTTGCGATGCGCGGGCGCGCGGGGGCGGGATCCCGGCGCCTTGTAAGGTGCTGCGCAGGCATGATGGCGGCGATGCCGGACAAGGACCGGGAGGTAAGAGATGAAGGAGCACGGAAAATATATCGCGGAACGCCCCAGGTGAGGCAAACCATCCCACTTACGAACGGATGGAGCCTTTCAGCCTCACGAAAGCCCGTCCTTGTTCGTGGGATTTTCTCAAGGCTCGAATGAGGCGCCGCTGCGCCCGAATGAAGAGCTCCTTCGTTCCGAAGAGCCGGACGGTTCGCGTTTGATGGCAGGGCCGTCACGCGACTCGCAAGGAAATGCATCGAAACGGGGGAAGAGAATGGATGCCCCGGGAGGATTCGAACCCCCACTAACGGAACCAGAATCCGCTGTCCTACCATTAGACGACGGGGCAGCCATGGCAGCGGGCGATCTGCCTGTGACGCGCGCCATATAGCGATTGTCCCGCTTCCTTGTCAATGCGTGCCGGACGCCGTCGGCCGCCGGCTTGCCAGCCGCACACGGAACCGCTATGCGCAGGCGGGATGGGCCCCTCGCCCAGCAGGGCCGCGATCTTCGAGGAGATAGAACAGTCATGACCCGCGCACTTGTCTTTCCCGGACAGGGCAGCCAGCACGTCGGTATGGGGCGTGCGCTGCATGACGCCTTCGCGCCGGCGCGCGAAGTCTTCGAGGAAGTCGATGACGCGCTGGGGCAGTCGCTGTCGCACCTGATGTTCGAGGGGCCGGAAGAGGAACTGCGGCTGACCGCCAATGCCCAGCCGGCGCTGATGGCGGTGTCGATGGCGATCGTGCGCTGCCTGGAAGCGGACGGCCATTCGGTGACTGAGATCGCGAGCCATGTCGCCGGCCATTCGCTCGGCGAATATTCGGCGCTGGCGGCCGCGGGTGCGCTCTCGCTCGCCGATACGGCACGTCTTTTGCGTATCCGCGGCGAGGCGATGCAGAAGGCGGTGCCGGTCGGAAAGGGGGCGATGGCGGCGGTTCTCGGTCTGGATCTCGATGCCGTCCGCGCGATCGCCGAAGCTGCCTCGCATGGCGAAGATGACATCTGTGCCGTTGCCAATGACAATGCGCCGGGCCAGGTGGTGATCTCGGGCCATATCGGCGCGGTCGAGCGGGCGATGGAGCTGGCAAAGGAGAAGGGGGCCCGTCGCGCCGTGCCCTTGCCGGTGTCCGCGCCCTTCCATTCGCCGCTGATGGCGCCTGCAGCCGAGGCCATGCGTACAGCGCTGGCCGAGGCCGAAATCGCCGCTCCCGCCGTACCGGTGATCGCCAATGTCACGGCCGCCCCCGAGCGCGAGGCCGAGACGATCCGGCGCCTGCTCGTCGAGCAGGTGACCGGCATGGTGCGCTGGCGCGAATCGGTGGCGGGATTCCGGGCGCTCGGCATCGACCGGGTCGCAGAGCTCGGCGCCGGCCGGGTGCTGTCCGGTCTCGTGCGCCGTATCGACCGCGAACTCGCGGTTTCGAATGTCGAGGACCCGGCGGGGCTGGAAGCCTTCGCCGCGGATCTGTGAAGCGTTGCCGCACGGAACATCGCAACAAGGGGAAGGCCATGGAATATCGCTTTGATCTTGGCGGTCGCCGGGCGCTGGTGACCGGGGCCTCGGGCGGCATCGGCCGCGCCATCGCGGCCGCGCTGCATTCGGCAGGAGCGACGGTCGCCCTGTCGGGCACCCGACGTGGGGTGCTGGAAGAATTGGCCGGCGAACTCGGCGAACGGGTGGTGGTGACCCCCGCCGATCTCTCGGACCGCGAGGCGGTGGAGGCGCTGCCACAGGCCGCCGCCGAGGCGCTCGGCGGGCCGATCGACATCCTCGTCAACAATGCCGGACTGACCCGCGACCAATTGCTGCTGCGAATGAAGGACGACGACTGGGCGCGCGTGCTTACGGTCAATCTCGAAGCCGCCTTCCGCCTGACCCGCGCCTGTCTGAAGCCGATGATGCGCGCCCGTTTCGGGCGGATCGTCAATATCTCGAGCGTCGTCGGGATCACCGGCAATGCCGGACAGGCGAACTATGCCGCTTCCAAGGCAGGACTGATCGGTTTTACGAAGTCGGTGGCGCAGGAGGTCGCGAGCCGCGGCATCACCGTCAATGCGATCGCGCCGGGCTTCATCCGCTCGCCGATGACCGATGCGCTCGATGATCGTCAGCGCGAGGCGCTGCTCGGGCGCATTCCGGCGGGCCGCTTCGGCGAACCGGAAGATGTCGCAGCGGCGGTGCTCTATCTGGCCGGCGAAACGGGCGCCTATGTGACGGGACAGACGCTGCATGTGAATGGCGGCATGGCGATGATCTGAGCGCCGCTTCTTCGCGCGCTTTGCATCCGCGAAAAACTGTGATAGGAGCGCATCGCGCCCCCGCGGACGGGCCCGCAGGCGGTTCGCAAGGATGAAGGAAGATGAATGGTTCCGCCCGGAAAAGCCTGGGCAGCACCATTCGGCTGGGGAGACCGGAGCGCGCCAAGGCGCGACGGGAACGCAAGTCAGGACAAGGATCGTAGAGCATGAGCGACATTGCCGAGCGCGTGAAGAAGATCGTCGTCGAGCACCTCGGAGTCGAGGAATCCAAGGTGACCGACAATGCCAGTTTCATTGACGACCTTGGCGCGGACAGCCTCGATACAGTCGAGCTCGTGATGGCTTTCGAGGAAGAATTCGGGATCGAAATCCCCGACGATGCCGCGGAAAAAATTCAGACCGTGAAGGACGCCATCGACTATATCGAGAAGAACGCCGAGGCGTGATTCCGACCGGTCCAGCCGTCGCTTCTGCCATTTTCGCAGGTGGATCTGGCAGCCCGAACGACCGGAATGGGCCGCCGCTTGCCTTCGGATCGGGGAGCGGAAATGGCCGGCCCGCTGGCGATCATGAATAGAGGGTGGTGGCCCACGCCAGGTGCGTGCCGCCGCCCTCTTGTCTTATGGTTTCTGGCACCTCACTTTTCAGAACGGCAGGAAAAGGATAGGAAGACCCCTTCGGCATCGGCGAGACCGGCAGTCGTTCGGGGCATTCGTCTGCGATCTGATCGAAGGGTTGAGGAGGAAAGGACATGCGGCGTGTGGTGGTGACGGGGCTGGGAATGGTCAGTCCCCTCGCGGACGGGGTGGAAGAAACCTGGAAGAGGCTGCTGGCCGGGCGTTCGGGGGCCGGCCCCGTAACCCGTTTCGATGCGGATAGTATGCCGTCACGGATCGCCTGCGAAGTGCCGTTCGGTGACGGCAGCGACGGCAGCTTCGATGCCGACCGCTACATGGCGCCGAAGGAACGTCGCCGGGTGGACGACTTCATTCTCTTCGGCCTGGCCGCCGCCCAACAGGCGGTCGAGGATGCCGGCTGGAACGAGGTGGAAGGCGAGGAGGCCGAGCGGACCGGGGTGATGATAGGGTCCGGGATCGGCGGCCTGCCCGGGATCGAGGAAGCCTCGATCATACTCCACGAAAAGGGGCCTCGTCGGGTATCTCCGCACTTCATCCCGGGACGACTGATCAATCTGGTGTCGGGCCAGGTGTCGATCCGCTACGGCTTCAAGGGGCCGAACCATGCGGTGGTGACGGCCTGTTCGACGGGCGCGCATGCGATCGGCGATGCCGCCCGGATCATCATGTGGGACGACGCCGACGTGATGATCGCCGGCGGCGCTGAAGCCGCGATCTGTCCGATCGGCTTTGCCGGCTTCTGCCAGGCGAAGGCGATGTCCACCCATTTCAATGACGAGCCGGAATGCGCCTCGCGTCCCTGGGACCGGGATCGCGACGGTTTCGTCATGGGCGAGGGGGGCGGTATCGTCGTGCTGGAAGAACTTGAGCATGCGAAGCGCCGCGGCGCGAAGATCTATGCCGAAGTGGTCGGCTACGGAATGTCGGGCGATGCCTATCATGTCACCGCTCCGGCCCCTGACGGCAATGGCGCTGAACGGGCGATGCGCGCGGCGATCAAGCGGGCCGGTCTCGATCCGTCTGAAATCGACTATGTCAATGCCCATGGTACCTCGACCCCGCTCGGCGACGAGATCGAATTCGCCGCCGTGAAGCGCGTCTTCGGCAATTCGGCCGGAGCGATTTCGATGTCTTCGACCAAGTCGGCGATCGGGCATCTGCTGGGTGCGGCCGGGGCGGTGGAGGCGATCTTCTCCATTCTGGCGATCCGCGATCAGGTGGTGCCGCCGACCCTCAATCTCGAGAATCCGAGCGAAGGGATCACGGGCATCGACCTGGTCCCGCACGAGGCGCGCGAGCGGTCGGTGCGGGCTGCGCTATCCAATTCCTTCGGCTTCGGTGGAACCAATGCCAGCCTGATCTTCAGGGCGTTCGAGGGATAAGCGGTCGCGCCGGCGGGATCCGCGATAGCCGCCGGTCGCAGCCGACAGAACAGCAGATGGCCGAGCGCAGCGAGCAGCGGAGAAAGGGGCGGCACGGGGCGGCGACCCGTCGTTCTTCGGCCGGCTTCTTCGCCTCGAGCGGCTTTCTTGTCTTCGCCATCGTGCTGATCCTCGGCCTTGCCGGCTGGGCTAGCCTGGTGGTGGCACCCGGGCCGCTCAATGGTGCGCAACGGATCGTCGTCGATCCCGGCATGGGGGGCGGCGCACTGGTCCGCCGGCTGTACCGGGATGGCGTGATCTCACACCCCCTCGTCATGCGGGTGACGATGCGCCTTTCCGGAATCGACCGGCATCTTCGTGTCGGGGAATTCATGGTGCCGGCGCATGCTTCCGTTCATCGGGTGATGGATGTCCTGCTGCACGCCCCGCCGCTGCTGCGTTTCGCTACCGTTCCAGAAGGCTGGAGCAGCGCCGAAGTGGCGGCCATGGTTGAACAACTGCCGGGTCTGCGCGGCTCGCTGGCATCGGTTCCGCCGGAAGGGAGCCTGCTGCCCGATACCTATGCCTATTCCTGGGGCGAGCGTCGCGCGGATCTGATCACGCGCATGCAGCATGCAATGGAGGATTTTCTGGCTTCCGCCTGGGCGCAGCGCGATCCCGGACTGCCGCTCGGCAAGCCGGGAGAGGCGGTGACGCTGGCCTCCATCGTCGAGCTTGAGACGGCGCGAGCCGACGAACGGCCGATGATCGCTGCCGTCTTTCTCAATCGTCTAAAACGCGGCATGCGTCTCCAGGCGGATCCGACGGTCGTCTATGGCGCCAGCCGCAGGTCCGGAGAGGTGCGCAGCCGTCCGCCGACCCGGGCCGAAATCTCCCGTTCCACGCCCTTCAACACCTACCGGATAGCTGGCCTTCCTCCCACGCCGATCGCCAATCCTGGACGGGCGGCGATCCTCGCCGTGCTGCATCCGGCGAAAACGGATGCGCTCTATTTCGTTGCCGATGGTTGTGGCGGACACGTCTTCGCCCGAACGCTGGCCGAGCACCGGCGCAATGTCGCCCGCTGGCGGAAAATGCGCCGCGCGGGAAGGGGCGGTTGCGTGCCGACGACTGCCGCCGGTTCGGCGACTAGGCCTTGACGAGCGCGCCGAGCAGGCGGTCGCCGAGGCGGGCGGGAAGCATGTCGATGATCCGCAGGGCCGCGGCAAGCGACCTGGGAAAGGCGATCAGCGGGTCGCCGCGCGCCAGCCGGCGGGCGATCCGTTCGGCGGCCTCTTCGGCGGTCATCAGGAAGGGCATCGGAAAACGGTTGCGGGCGGTCATCGGTGTTCGAATGAAGCCCGGACAGATTATCGAGATGCGTACTCCCTTGCTTGCATGAGCGACACGCAATCCCTCGCCCCATGCCTTGATGGCCGCCTTGCTGGCGCTGTAGAGCGGCCCCACCGGCAGGCCGTGATAGGCGGCAAGTGACGAGACGATCGCGATCCGGCCGCGTCCGCGTTCCCGCATCCGCGCGAGCGCCGGCATGGCGGTATGAAAGACGCCGGCGACATTGACGGCGAAGATACGTTCGGCGGCATCCTCTTCGGGAATGTCCCGCCGATCCTCCATCGAGACGCCGGCATTGGCGATCAGAAGGTCCAGGGGGCGTTCGTTATCGGCCGCTTCGATCGTGCGCAGCATCCCCTTGCGATCGGTCACATCGCCGATGAAAGTGGTCACCTGCGCACCAGCTGCACGGGCGGCTTTGGCGCAGGAACGCAGGCGTGCCTCGTCTCGCCCGTGGAGGAAAAGATGGACGCCCGGTCCCGCATAGCGGCGGGCCAGTGCGGCGCCGATTCCGCTCGATGCGCCGGTGATGAAGATCGAGGCGGGCTGTGATGATACGGACATTGCGGGTTTCCCCTTTGCTGAACGGACTTGCCTGCTTGGATTCATCGTGCTGCGGCATTATGCATGCGGTCGGGACGCGATACAGCCCCGGAAGGGCAGCTACAGGCGGAGAGTGAGATGGGCGTCAGGTCGATGACGGGGTTCGCGCGCGCCAACGGCGAAGCGGCGGGCTTCCTCTTCTCGATCGAGCTGAAGAGCGTCAATGCGCGGGGACTGGAACTCCGCCTTCAACTGCCGCACCCGGCCGATGCCTTCGAATCGGCATGGCGGCGACGTCTGAAGCAGCGCCTGACGCGCGGGACGGTCCATGTCCGCCTGGACCTCAAGCGTGCGAATGGATCTGCCGACGAAGAGACCATCGTCGATCATGATCGCCTGGATCTGCTCTGCCGGATCGCCGAGAGATACGCGGACCGGACGGGGGTGGCGCCGGCGCGTCTCGATGTGCTGATGGCCCTGCCGGGCATACTCGGCAGTGCCGAGCCGGCGGGCCTTGATGATGTGACACGCGATGCGCTCGGCAATGCGCTGACGGAAGCGCTCGATGCGGCAATTGACGGGCTGATCGAAGCACGTCGTCGCGAAGGGTCGGCGCTTGCCGAGGTGATGGCGGAGCTGCTTGACGAAATGAAGGAATGGAGCGAGCGCGCCGCTGACGCGGCCGAGGCGGCGGTGCCGGCCCTGAAGAAGCGCATCGAAGAGCGGGCGAGCGAACTGCTGGAACAGGTCGAAGCACTTGATCCGGGCCGGCTGGAGCAGGAAATGGCGCTGCTCGCGGTCAAGCAGGACGTGCGCGAAGAGATCGAGCGGCTGCGTGTCCATGTCGCGGCGGCGAGGGCGCTGCTCGCCGAGGGAGGGGCGATCGGGCGCAAGCTCGACTTCCTCGCCCAGGAAATGAACCGCGAGGCGAATACGCTGTGTGCCAAGGCGCAGGACCGGCGCTTGACGGAGGCAGGGCTTGCCTTGAAGGCGGCGATCGACCGCTTTCGCGAGCAGGCGCAGAATATCGAATGAGGCGATTTCCGCCCGCCTGGCGGAATGACAGGAGAAAACAGGGAAGAAGATGACGCGAACGCACGAAGACGGCGGCGCTCGACGCCCCGGTCTGCTCTTCATCCTCTCGTCCCCGAGTGGGGCGGGCAAATCGACGCTGGCCTCCCGCCTGCTTCGGGAGGAGGGGGCGCGGCTGTGGATGTCGATCTCGACCACGACACGGCCGCGCCGCAAGAACGAGATCGAGGGGCAGGACTATCATTTCGTGAGCCGCGAGGAGTTCGACCGAATGGTTCGCGCCGGCGCCTTTCTCGAGCATGCCGAGGTCTTCGGCAATTGCTACGGCACCCCGCGCGGACCGGTCGAAGAGAAGCTCGCATCGGGAATCGACGTGCTCTTCGACATCGACTGGCAGGGCGCACAGCAGATCCGGCGCAATCTTTCCCGTTCCCGGCAACGGATCGTCTCGGCCTTCATTCTGCCGCCGACGATGGACGAGCTCGAACGGCGTCTGCGTCAGCGCGCGCAGGATCCTGAAGAGGTGATCGAACGGCGCATGGCCGCCGCCCGACGCGAGATCGAACACTGGTCCGAATACGACTATGTGCTGGTCAATGACGATCTCGAACGCTGCTTTTCCGATCTGCGCGCCATTCTGACGGCCGAGCGACTGCGCCTCGACAAGGATTACGGCATGAAGGTGCTGGCCGAGCGCCTGCTCGACGGACGAGCAACCGCCGGGGATTGAAATGAAACGCACCCTGCTGCGGTTCTTCCCGCGGCTCAGACAACCAGTTCCGAGACGTCGCGATAGCTGCCGAGCTTGCCGCGCAGGAAGGTGTTGAAGGCGACCGTATAGCGCGGCTTGTCCGACAGGTTCGTTTCGACGAGGTGCTCGAGGGAGGATGAGAACAGGATCACCTCGCCGGTCTTCGGCTTCACGATGTTCTTGGTCGTGTTGTAGATGTTGATCCGCCCCTTCTCAGGGAAGAATTCGAGCTGCCGATAGGCATTGAAGCGGTCGAAGATCATGCCGGCGACCGGCTCGGGCAGTTCGGTGTAGTAGAGTGCACCCGAGACGATCGAATTCGAATGAGTGTGGCCGTGCATGCCGACGCCGGGCGGGTTCATCAATGCCCATGACTGGGTGACTTCGAGGCGCTGCGAGATTCCCATCACTTCGCGCGCATAGATGTCGAGCGCCTCCTGGACCGCCGCCTTGATGCCGGCAAGCTCCGGCTCTTCGAAAATATAGAGGTTTTCCGAGATATAGTTCACCTGATTCTTGATCATCTTCAGGTTCTTGATGAACTCGACATGCTCGGGCGTGATGGCGTGGCTGAGGTCGGCGCGCATGTAGGGTTCGGCGAACAGCGGTCGGACTTCGTGCTTGGTAATGGGCATTCCCTGCGATCCCCTCTTGCTTCGCTATGACGGCTTCACCGGGGATTCTTCCCCGTCGTGCCGGCAAAGTCCACCCCTCGGGCAGCGGTCGGTCAAAAGCCTTCATCAGGAATGGCGAGATGGGAATCCTCGCATTCGGCGACGAGCGCGGCCCACGGGCCGATAAGCGGCAGATGGTGGGCATAGAAGAACCGCATCGCGGCAAGCTTGCCTTCATAGAAGGCGTGCTCTGCGCTGCCGGTGCCCGCCTTGCCCTTCTCCTCCAGCCGGCGTAGTCCGGCGCGCGCCGCGAGTCCCTGACGCAGCCAGCCCCAGGCGACGACGATGTGCCCCATCATCTGAAGAT
>RFIU01000063.1 GCA_003695555.1 Alphaproteobacteria bacterium | reverse complement strand
GCTGCCGGCCGCCATCCCTGCCGCCATGTCCTTGCTCGGCGCCTGCTTGCCGTTCATCCGCTTTCCCCTCACCCCCGATTGCCGATGCTGATGATGAATCGCGCCCCTGCAGTGCGCGCGAAAGGTTCCGTCTTTTGCTTCAGGCGTCAAGGATATTTGCCGAACCTGCCTGTCGGATGAGCCGACACATGCTTGCCATCGCGCCAGCCTCTGGGGCAAGCTCGCGCCGCGTGATCGCCGTGAGCCTCGGCAGATGGTCATGGGGGGCGCGCAAGCGGCAAGGACGGCGACGGAAGAGAAGGCGCGGATCTGTTGGACGCGCCCGCATGCAGGGGAGGAACCGCACGACCATGATTTTCTTTTCAGGCCAGGTGTCGAGCTTCTCAGGCCAATTGTCGGGTGCGTGGGGCGAGATCGCCCGCCGTTTCCTCGATGGCGTCGGCGCCTTTTCCGACGCCTTGAGCAGCGTCGTCTTCGCGCAGGTGACGATCCTCGGCCAGCCGGTCGAGCTGATCGTGCTGTGGATGGCCGCGCCGATGCTGCTGCTCACCTTCTATTTCGGCTTCGTCAATCTGAAGGGATTTCGCATTGCCTGGGACATCGTACGCGGGCGCTATCACGACCGCCTGGCGCCCGGCGAGGTGACCCAGTTCCAGGCGCTGGCGACGGCGCTGTCGGGCACCGTCGGACTGGGCAATATCGCAGGCGTTGCCATTGCCATCGCGATGGGCGGGCCGGGGGCGGCGCTGTGGATGACGATGATCGGCTTCTTCGCCATGACCCTGAAGTTCGCCGAATGCACATTGGGCGTCAAATACCGTCGCGAGCACACGGACGGTATGGTTTCGGGCGGTCCGATGTACTATCTCTCGCGCGGGCTGGCAGCGCGCGGCTGGAAGCGGATCGGCGCCGTGCTCGGCTGGTCCTATGCGCTGCTTGCGCTGCCTTCGCTGCTTCAGATCGGTCAGGTCAACCAGTCCTACAGCCAGCTTTCGGCGGTAACCGGCATCGATGCGCCATGGGCCTATGGCGTGATTCTGGCGCTGCTCGTTGCCATCGTCATCTTCGGCGGCATTACCCGTATCGCCCGGGTGACTGCGCGCCTCGTACCGTTGATGGCCGCGATCTATGTCGGTGCGGCGCTGTTCATCCTGTTCGCCCATGCTGAGCAGATCCCGGATGCAATCGCGCTGATCTTCAAGGATGCCTTCCGGCCCGAGGCCGGGATCGGCGCGGTCATCGGCGCCTTTGTCTGGGGCATGCGCCGCGCCGTCTATTCGACCGAGGCGGGACTCGGTTCCGCGACCATCGCGCATGCTGCCGCCAAGACCCGCGAGCCGATCTCGGAAGGCATGGTCGCGCTGATGGAGCCCTTCGTCGATACCGTCGTGATCTGTTCGATGACCGCTCTCGTCATTGTCGTCACCGGGGCGTACCGGATCGAGGGGCTGGAAGACATTCAGATGACCTCCTATGCCTTCAATTCGGTCATCGACGGCTTTGATGTCGTGCTCGCCGTCGCCGTCTTCCTGTTCGGCTATTCGACGATCCTTTCCTGGGGCTATTATTCGAGCAAGGTCTGGACCTTTGTCTTCGGCTTCTCGCGCGCCAGCCAGACCATCTTCAAGATCGTCTATTGCGCGGCGATCGTGCCGGGCGCGGCGCTGACCGTCACCCAGGTCTTCGACATCATGGATTCCTTCTTCTTCATGATGGCGGTGCCGAACATCGTCGGCATCTATCTGATGGCCGGCGAGCTGAAGCGGGATCTGAAGGGGTATCTGACGCGTCTCAAGGCCGGCGAGATTCCGACCGCGGCTGAGCTTGCGATCGAACGGGGCGAGGCACGGGGCTGAGCGCCCGCATCACTCTTGCGGGTTGCGAGGGCGTTTGCCACCCAGCACGTCGGCGAGCGGGATCCGCGCGCTGCCGGGCCTGAGCGGCTTCGGCTGGTTCGGGGCGGGAGCGAAGCCGGCGAGCATGAGGATATCGAAAACGACCGGGATTTCCCCGCCAGCGTCGCGATGGTGTTCCAGTTCGGCAATCATTTCCCGCCACAGACCCTTCGCGAACAGGCCGCGCGGCGAGGCTCGCAGCGCCTGCGCTTCTCCCATCCGCGAGAGATCCTCGAGCAGGCGTTCGGCGCGCCCGTAGCGTACCGTGATGCGCTCGATATCGACGACCGGCAGGGCGAAACCGGCGCGCATCATCAGATCTCCGGCATCGCGCACGTCGAGCATTGGGATGACCCGCGGTGCGGCCCGGCCGAACATCCGCGCCTCGGCCGCCAGTAGCGCATGACGCAGCATGCCCAGGCTTTCGCCGCCGATAAGGGCGGCAAGGAACAGGCCGTCGGGGGCCAGCACCCGGCGTGCCTCGGTGAGCGCGCCCGGCAGATCGTTCGCCCAGTGCAGCAGCATGTTCGAGAGCACGAGGTCGAAGGAACGGTCGGCGAAGGGCAGTCGTTCATCGTCAAGGGCAACACGCATGTCGCCCGCTTCTGCCGGCAGAGCCGCGACGGCCGGGTCGCCGCGCACGAGCTGCGGCGCCGGTGGCAGGGATTCGTCGTCGGGAAAGCCGAGGGCGAGGACGCGTTCGAAGCGCCGCGCATGATCCTCGACGCGCTCGCCAAGGCGCAGGGC
>RFIU01000062.1 GCA_003695555.1 Alphaproteobacteria bacterium | reverse complement strand
TCTCTCGCCACGGTGAGAAGCCGTCTCGAAAGCCGCGCCACCTTCCTGGTGGAAAAGGATTTCATGAACGACCGGCTGACCACGCGGGTGCTCGTCATCCGCAGCCTGAATGACGGCGACGGCCTGACACAGGCGAAACTTTCCTATGAATTCCGTTCACAGATTACACTGAGCTTCGGACTCGATTTCTTCGATGGCACCCATGAGGGCCTGTTCGGCGAATTCCGCGATGCCAATCGCATCACCTTTGACATCGAAGTAGGATTCTGAGCGTTCCGGCAAACAGGTGAAAAGGGAGAGGAGCATCAAATTCGTTCCTCGCGCATTACGGCTGCCAGAGGAGAGGTGTGAAGCGGGCAAGAAAGATCAGGAAGGCGAGTGTCCATGCTGCTGCAGCCAGCATCAGCGCGATATCCGTGAAGGCTGGCCATAGGCCCGTCGATAGCCGCGCCAGAACGGCAAGATTGACGGCAGTGAACATGGCCACCAGGGCCCGATCGGCGACGAGCGGCCGACCGCTGTGGCCGAGCGCGGCGCGGCTCATCACCGCCAGTGTCATGGTGCCGATCGCGCCGGCCGTCCAGGCGTGAAGGGCGACACTCGTGCTCGCGGGTTCGAGCAGGATCGCCGAACCTTCGAGCAGAAAGCCGATCGCCAGCCACCCCATCCCGAGATGCAGAATGAAGAGCAGCGGTTCCGGCCTTGCCGACAGTCCCTGCCAGCGGGACAGGCGCCAGACATGCGCGATACCGAGCATGATGAGCGCAAAGCCGGTCAGGCCCGAGAAGGGCTGTGCCACCCACAGGCCGAGCCCGATGGCCGTAGCCAGCAGCACCAGAACATCGGCGCGGGTGGTCATGACAACACCTTCGGCGCGCGGGTTGCCATGCATCTTCAGCCAGTTGCGAGTAAAGGCCGGAGTGATCCGCCCGCCGATCAGCGCGATCAGCATCACCATCACGGCGAGCCCCGCCCGCCAGCCGATATCGGCGCCGAGGCCGAAGGGCGCGTGCTCGGTCCCGGCGGCGAGCAGGTCCCAAGCACTCGCCGATGCGAGCAAAAGGAGGAGAACGGGAAGCGGCAGGTTGCGGTTGTGTGCGAGGAGAATCCGACGCCCGGCCCAGAGAGCGAGCAGCAGATAGAACCCCGCATCGAGCAGGATCGCAAGGCCGGGAAGGACGGCCGGCGCATGGTGTCCCCACCACCACAGGGCGGCGTTCGCAAGGCGGGCGGCGATCCAGATGCCGACAAGTCCGATGAGCGGTCGCCCGGCCAGCGGCGTGCTCGCCGTCCAGTTCGGCACGGCGGTCAGCAGGAAGCCGGCAAGGGCCGCGCTCGTATAGCCGAAGATCATCGCGTGACGATGCCAGGCGAGCGGGTCTAGGCCGCCTTCGCCCGGCGCCGGGGCGATGCCGAACAGGATGGCGATCCACAGCGGCACCGCCAGTCCCGCCCAGATGGCGGCGAGCAGAAAGAAGGGCCGCATGCCGAGCTTCCACATGGTGCGTTTCTCCTGTGATCGTTTGCCTGTCACCGATGCAGGCGATCGTTCAGGGGCAGCTTGCCGCTACGCAGACTCCGTCTCGCCAGACGGCGACGACCTCGCGCAGATCGCCGATATCCCTGCCGGGATTGCCCCGCACCGCCACCAGATCGGCGGCCATGCCGGGTGCAATGCGGCCGATCCGATCGGCCATGTTCAGCATTTCGGCATTGACGGCGGTGGCGGCATGCAGGGCTTCGGTCGGTGACATGCCGTATTCGACCATCAGTTCCAGTTCATGGGTGTTGTCGCCATGGCGGAAGACGCCGGCATCCGAGCCGGCGCAGATCTTCACCCCGGCGCCGCGGGCGGCGGCAAAGGCCGAGTGCTGCCGGCGAACCCGTTCGGGCGCCGGATCCCGGCCCTTGTGCCAGCCGCGATAGCGCGCGATTGCCTCTCCGGCGGCGAGCGTTGGACAGAAGAAGACGCCATGTTCGGCCATCAGCGCGAAGATCTCGCGCGTGCCGGCGTCGCCATGCTCGATCGAACGTACGCCGGCGAGCGTGGCGCGCCGCATGCCTTCGATGGAAGAAGCATGGGCGGCGACCGGCAGGCCGGCATCGCGCGCCGTCGCGACGATCGCCTGCAGCTCGGCGCGCGAGAAGGTCGGCCGCGTCGCGCCATTCGGCCCCCAGCGATAGTCGGCATAGACCTTGACCCAGTCAATCCCGTGGCCAATCTGATCGCGCGCCACCGTTATGACACGGGTCTCGTCCGCCTCTTCAGCGCCGAGCGGCGGGCGAAAGTTCGGCGCGAATCCCTTCGGCCCATAGGATCCGGTGACCACCATCGCCGGCCCGACGACGATGAGGCGGGGGCCCGCAATGACGCCCTTTTCCAGCGCCGTGCGCAGGCCGACATCGGCATAGCCCGCCCCCTCGGTGCCAAGATCGCGCAGCGTCGTGAAGCCTGCGGCGAGGCTGGCCTTCAGATGGGTGACGGCGCGTACCACCCGTTCGGCACGGGATTCCTTCAATACCTGATCGTTCCACGGTGTCTCGTCATAGGGATGCAGAAGGACATGGGAATGTCCCTCGATCAGGCCCGGCAACAGGGTCACGCCATTAAGACGGCGAACAGGCACATCCGGATGCGCACTCGTCAGACGCTCCGCCGGTCCCACCGCCGAGATCCGTCCTTGCGACCCGATCAGAACCGCTCTGTCGGCAAGGAACTTCTCGCCGTCGAAGATACGCTCGGGAATCAGCAACCGTGCTGCGGCCGGGTCTGCCTTGACCGCCGGGGCCTGACCGAGCGCCGTCAACAGTGCAAGAAAGGCCATGCGGATGATCAGAAGAGATTTCGCTGCGTTTGTCTTCGGATCGTGGCTGCGGACAGGCGGCGGCTGCATCGGATTCTTCCTCCCGGTGGGGCGTTCGTAGAGGGGGCAGTCTAGGTAGTCGATGCCCCGGCCGTCCAGGGAATCCGCGCGGCGGCTGGTCAGAGATGACGGGAACGGATATGCCTGTTCCGACATGCTGCGCCGCGTCACGATCGGGTGCCGGCAAACGGACCGGGAAGGGCGACATGACGGCAATCCTGCTGAACATTCTTGGCGGACTCGGTCTCTTTCTGGTCGCCATGCAGATGATGACCGACGGCTTGAGGGCCTTTGCTGCCGGCGAGCTGCGTCGGTTTCTGCGGAACTGGTCGGGCAGCCGCTGGCGAAGTGTTGCTACCGGCGCGCTGATCACCGCCCTGGTGCAGTCTTCGGGTGCGGTGACGGTGGCGGTGATCGGCTTCGTCAATGCGGGAATTCTATCCCTTTCGCAGGCGCTCGGGATCGTTTTCGGCGCCAATATCGGGACGACGGTAACGGCCTGGCTGGTGGCGGCGGCCGGTTTCGACTGGTCGATCTCCCGTCTTGCCCTGCCGTTCATTGCCGCTGGTGCGGGTCTGCGCCTGATGGTCGATGACGAGCGCTGGCGCGGACTGGCCACCGCACTCGTCGGCTTCGGCCTCTTCTTCCTGGGGCTAGCCTTCCTCAAGCAGGGATTCGGAGAAATTCAGGCCGGCATCAGGCTCGCCGATCTGCGTCTTGGCGGTGCCGGCGGGATTCTGGCGATGCTGCTGGCAGGTTTCGCGGTAACCGTCCTGATGCAGTCGTCTTCGGCATCCATTGCCCTGATCATCACGGCGGCTTCGGCCGGTGTCGTCACGCTGCCTCTGGCGGCGGCCGCGGTGATCGGCGCCAATGTCGGAACGACCTCGACCGCAGCTCTTGCCGCTATCGGTGCGACTTCCTCGGCCCGACGTGTCGCGGCCGGGCACATCATCTTCAATCTGATGACCGGGATCATTGCGCTGGCGCTGCTGCCATTGATGCTCTGGGCGGTGCGGCGGACGGAAGATGTTCTCGGTCTGGGCTCCTCGCCGGCCATCGCGCTTGCGCTCTTTCATACCGCTTTCAACATACTCGGTGTTGCGCTGCTGCTGCCGTTTCTGGACCGCATGGCGCAAATCCTGGGGCGGCTTTTCCATCGCGCCGAGGAAGATCTCGCTACCCCCCGTTATCTCGATCGCACTCTGCTCGCCACCGCGAGCCTGGCGCTTTCCGCCCTGTTCATGGAACTGGCGCGAATGCGCGGCATTGCCGCCGATCTGGCATTGTCCGCGCTTCATGGATCGGCGCGCTCAGTACGGACCTTGCTGGCCCGTACGCGAGCGGTCGAGTCGCTCGGTGATACCATCCGGGAATACGCATTGAAGGTTTCGACCGGGACCATGGGCCGCTCCGAAGCGCAGCGGATCGCGGGGGTCCTTCGGATCGTCCGCTATCTTGAAGAAGGCAGCCGTCTCGGCCCCCGCGCCTTTTCCCTGCGACGGCAGGTTTCGCGACTGTCCGAGGGAAGGGCGCGTCGGGCGCTGGAGGCGGCGATCGTTTCGGCCAGTAGCGTGCTCGAAGATGTGGCAGCGTATCAGGAAGGCAAAGAAGAGAGTGTCGCGGCGCTTCGCCGGCGGCTGGCCGAGTTCGAGGCCGCCTATCAGAGCGCCAAGGAAGCGCTCCTCGAAGCGGGTGCGGCCCATCGGCTGGAGATATCGGAACTCGACCGCCTGCTGGATGATCTCAGCCGGTCACGACGGATGGTCGAGCAGTTCGCCAAGTCGGTCCTGGCGGAGGCCCGGCTAAAGGAGAATGGGCATCAGCCTGGCACCGGCGCTGCGGCAAGAGAGGAAGAGGCGGCCGTCTCTCAAGCCCGGCGAGAGGCGCGGGCAGCCCGCAGATAGGCGAAGGATGCGCCCGCCACCGTCGCATAGAAGGAAAGGATGGCGAGCAGCAGGTCCGCTCGCTCATTCGCCAGATGAAGGACGACGAGGGCGACCGTCACACTCATCAGCACCAGACCGGCAAGGCACGGCAGGACCTTCGCGCCGCTTACCCGGCGGAGCTTCAGATTGGCGAGCGTCACCGTGATCGAAACCAGCAGGAAAGTCATCGAGGAAAAGGCGGTGATGATCTCCAGCCCGCCGAGCAGGGTCAGGGCCAGCGCTGCGGCGACCAGCAGCCAGACGGCGATCGCCGGCACGCTCGCCGCATTGCGTCGCGCCAAGATGGCGGGCATTTTGCCTTCCTCGCCCATCTGCGCCATCAGGCGCGCCGCCCCGAACACCGTCGCATTGATCGCCGACGATGTCGCCAGCAGCGCCGCGATCGCGACGAGCACGGTGCCCGCTTCGCCGAGCACCGGTCGTGCCGCCTCGGCCAGCGCATATTCGCGGTGCGCGATCAGTCCCGCTTCGCCGAGCGTGCCGAGGCTGACGAGGGCCAAGGCAATGTAGATCACCGAAACGATGATAATTGATCCATAGATGCCGATCGGTACGTTTCGGCGGGGATTGCGGGTTTCCTCGACCGCGCTGTTGATCAGCTGGAATCCTTCATAGGCGACGAAGACCATGGCGCCGGCGACGAAGACATTGGGTACGCCGCGATCGAACAGCGGCATCAGATTCGCCTTGTCCATATTAACGAAACCGGCCACGGCGAAGACCGCCAGCAGCAGGATCTTGGCATAGACGACGAGATCCTCGGTTATGCCGCTGGTGCGCGGTCCGCGCAGATTGACGATCAGGAAGAAGAGCAGAACAGCGGCAGACAGCAGATCGGGCACCAGCCGTCCTTCCCCGGCCTTGCCGAGCAGATCCGCGCCATAGGCCCCGAAGGTGAAGGCATAGAGTGCGAGCGTTCCGACATAGCCGACGATCACCGTCCAGCCCGTCAGCATCGCGAAGAAGGGGTGATCCGGCCAGCCGCGCTCGACATAGGTGAAGCTCGCCCCGTCGGTCGGAAAGGCAAGTGCCAGTTTGAGATAGGAATATCCGGCCGCCAGCGCCACCAGCGCGCCGACCGAAAAAGCGAGCCAGGCGCCGTGGCCGCTGATCTGAACGGCAAGCCCCAGGACCGAGAAGATGCCGCCGCCGATCATCCCGCCGACGCCCATCGCGATCAGCTCGATCGGGCCGAGGACGCGGGGCTTGGCGGAAGGCTTTGCATTCGTGTCGGACCTGTTCGACATTTTCGATACTCTTTTCGATATTCCCTGTCGGCCGGGTTCGTGCGGGCTACCAGATCGTGATCGCGGCGAGCAGCGCCATCGCGGCGAGTAGCAGGGCGCTCGTCAGCACCATGCGATCCGGGATGCGCCGGATGTCGGGGGCGATCTTGACGCTGAGGTGGGTATAGCGCCAGGCGGCCACCAGAAATGCTATCGCGCTCAGTACCAGCAACAGCTCGGCGATCAGATGGATCGACCATGTCGGCATCAGCTCGACCATGAACTTTTCGATCGCAAGACCGCTCACCATCCCGGCAAGTCCGGTACGTATCCAGGCGGCATAGGTGCGCTCGTTGGCGAGCACGGTGCGGTCGATCGCGAGATCGGTGCGGTCGGGATGCGGGTTCGCGGCTGAGGCAATCCGCCCCGAATCTGAATGGGGATATGAAGAATCCTTGGCACATTCGTCGCCGATATCGTTCGGCCCGGTCCGCTCATTGAGGGGCGGGAGCGTGCGATCGTCCTCGCTTCGTTTCATCCCTCTCTCTCCTTCACCGCGATTTGCCGCGTACCGCGAGAAACCTTTGCAGGGGTTGTGACGTCCATGAAGATACATGGGTGCCGCCGCATCCCGGAGATGCCGGAGCTTGCCGTCGATCGACGAGGGGTGCAAGGGTCGGTTAGGGTGTGGGATCATGCATCGTGCCGCCTGTCGGCGAGCCGGTGGTCCGTTCGTTCATTCCAGCCGGGAGACGTTCGAGATGGC
>RFIU01000061.1 GCA_003695555.1 Alphaproteobacteria bacterium | reverse complement strand
GGCGCGGGCCCATGCCAAGCGGCTCGGCGTGCCGCTTGCGATCGTGGACAAGCGGCGCGAGCAGGCGGGCGTGTCCGAGGTCATGAACATCATCGGCGAGGTGGACGGCAAGCGCTGCATCCTCGTCGATGACATCGTCGATTCCGGCGGCACGCTGTGCAATGCCGCCGAAGCCCTGCTCGACAAGGGCGCGAAGGAGGTCTCGGCCTATGTCAGCCACGGCGTGCTGTCGGGCGGTGCGGTCGCGCGGATCGGTGCCAGCAAGCTGAAGGAGCTGGTGATCACCGACTCGATCATGGCAACGGAAGCGGTGCGGGTGTCGAAGAAGATCCGCCGCATCACCATCGCCCCGCTGATGGCCGAGGCGATGAGCCGCATCAGCCACGAAACCTCGGTTTCGAGCCTGTTCGACTGACACCGCTGCAGGAAGGGGCAAAGCCTGCCGGCGCTCACTGCCGCGCGGGTCTCACGCGCCGGTCGCCTCCTCAACCGAGATCGTCGATCACCTCGTACAGGGCGTCGAGGCATGAGCGCGCGAGATGCCGGCAGCGTGCCGGCGACCAGCCGAAGACCGGATCCGGGGCATCGGCATTGTCCTTGAAGGGCATTTCGAGCGTCATCGCAAGACAGCCGAAATTCTCGGCCACCCAGTCGGTGCACTTGCGCAGGTCCGAGCTGCCAGGCTCATCCACCGGATAGCCGTGTTCAGTCTGGAAGTCGGGATTGAGCCGCGCGAGCGCCGTCTTGTATCGGTTCAGCAACGCGAGCTGTTCGTCGGTTACCGACGGCACGCCCTCGAAGCCAGCGATGAAGTTCCAGGGCAATGCTTCGTCGCCATGGACGTCGAGATGGAAATCGACGCCGATACGCTCCATCGCCTTGCGGACGTAAAAGACCTCGGGGCTGGTCTCAGGATCGGGATTCGCCCAGGCGCGGTTGAGATTGACACCGGCGGCATTGGTGCGCAGATGGCCACGGCGTGAGCCGTCCGGATTCATGTTCGGGACGATATAGAAGCGCGCCTTGTCGAGCAGGGCGCGGGAAACCGGATCATTGCCATCGAGCAGCCGGTCGAGCAGCCCTTCCATCCACCATTCCGCCATCGTCTCGCCGGGATGCTGGCGGGCGATCATCCAGATCTTCTTCGGCGTTACTCCGCGACCGAGCCCGCCGAGCTCCAGCATGTCGATGTCCTGCCCGTCGATGGTCTGCCCGAGCGAACGCACCCTGACCGCCGGCGACATGCCGGCACTGGCGATCAGGTCGGCGTGGCGCTCCATCGAATAGGGGGTGAAATAGGCGACCCAGCTGACATCGTGCTCGGGCCGAAAGTGGATGGTGAGCGTTCCTTCCTCGGCATCATATTCGCAGGGCACCCGGTACCAGCTCTCGCGGTCGTGACTGACGCAGGCGCGATACCCTTTCCAGCCTTCCGGATAGGCTGCCTCGCCGGCGTTCTCGATGGTGATCCGGACATTGTGCTTCTGGGCGCCGGTCAGGCGGAAATAGAACCACTGGAAGAAGTGCGAATTGTTGTCCTTGCGGATCCGCACCCGGATGGCCTCGGGCCTGAGCGCCTCGACCACCTCGATATTGCCGCCGTCGAAATTGCTGGTGATTTCGATCATCGTCCCCTCCTCGAACCGACTCGCACGCGTACACCGCGCACCGCGCCGCCGTTCTTCGCTTCTGAGCCGCTTGTGCGGTCTCGCACCGGATTTTTCAAGGGGTTTTGGGTGGCATTACCGCTGATGGCCCGGCTCCAGCGGTACCTCGACGGTGCGGGTCTCGCCCGATCGACCCGGAAATTCGGCGAGCAACGCATCGAGCATTACCGGAAAGGCGGCCTTCAGGTCGAGCCTGGTGCCATTGGCGAACGCCCGACCCTCCCACAGGACGCGCCCGTCGGATGCCCGCACCAGAGAGAGATGGATGCGATGGTCATAGACCTTCCGCCGTCCGCCGGTGGCGACCGTCGTGCCAAGCGACCCGCCGAAGCCGACATGGCGACCAGCATGTCCCGCGCCAATTCCGATGCCGATGCGCGGACCTGCGGCGCGGGTTTCGACCGCCCGCCCGTCGTAATCAAGCCGGATCCGCACGTCCGGCTCGCCGCCGTCCGCCGGTCGGAAGCCGAAGCGGCGCATCCGCTCGCCGACGAGATTGCCGAAGGCGACGAAATCCGGGTCCTTCGCCAGCTCGGGATGCGCCGGGACGACCTCGGCACGCGGCGCCGGGCCGAGCGCAAAACCGGGCTCGACGAAGCGGGTCACCTGAACCGGCAGCGTGCGGGTCGCGCAGGCGCCGAGCATCAGCAGCACTGCCATGATCAGAGCACCGCGCAGGCGGCGCGCCGCCCGCTCGAACCCGTTGAAGAAAGGCGTGATCACCCGCATCTTTCCGATCTCCCGGCTGCCGGCGCTATCAGGCGACCTCGCGCCTGTACGAGGCATGAACGCAGAGCATCATAGCGCAGCAGACGCGCCGATGGCCATTGCCGGCAGACCTGAGATGGGCGGGACGTCGGAGACGGCAAGGGTGCGGGGAAGTCCGCGCCCGCTCTCAGTGCCGGAAGTGGCGCATGCCGGTGAAGACCATCGCAAGACCCGCCTCGTCGGCGGCCGCGATCACTTCCTCGTCGCGGATCGAGCCACCCGGCTGAATGACCGCCGTGGCACCGGCCCGCGCGGCTTCCAGAAGTCCGTCAGCGAACGGAAAGAAGGCATCGGATGCGACCACCGAACCTTGCGCCAGAGAGCCTTCCTCACCCGCCATCTCGGCCGCTTCGCGGGCGCGGATCGCAGCGATTCGGGACGAATCCCGACGGTTCATCTGACCGGCGCCGATGCCGACCGTCATGCGGTCCCGCACATAGACAATGGCATTCGACTTGACATGCTTGACGACCCGGAAGGCGAACAGCATGTCGGCGAGCTCGCGTTCGTCTGGCGCGCGCCGGGTCACCACCTTGAGCATGTCCCGCGTGACCCGCCCATTGTCGCGGGTCTGAACCAGGAAGCCGCCGGCGACCCGCCTGACCTCCAGCCCCGGCGCCGTCGGATCGGGCATCGCCCCGGTTTCCAGCAGCCGCAGATTCTTTTTCGCGGCGATGATCGCTTTGGCCTCCTCGCTTACCTCGGGCGCGATGATGACCTCGGTGAAGACCTTGACGATCTCCTCGGCGGTCTTTGCATCGAGCGGCCGGTTCATCGCGACGATACCGCCGAAGGCGCTCACCGGATCGCATTTGAGCGCCTTGCGATAGGCCTCGACCAGGCTGTCCGCCTGCGCCATGCCGCAGGGGTTGGCATGCTTGATGATCGCCACCGTCGGCGCCTCGTCGGCGAATTCGGCGACCAGTTCGAAGGCAGCGTCGGTGTCATTGAGATTGTTGTAGCTGAGCGCCTTGCCCTGAAGCTGCCGGGCGCGCGCCGCCCCGGGACGCATGTCGAAGGGATCGAGATAGAGCGCTGCCTGCTGATGCGGATTTTCCCCATAGCGCAGGCTCATCGCCCGCTCACCGGCGAAGGCGAGCCGCTCGGGGAACGTCTCGCTGAGCTGCTCGGCGAACCAGTTCGCGATCGCCGCGTCATAGGCGGCGGTGCGGCGAAAGGCGCGGGCCGCCATCCGCCGCCGGAAATCAAGGCCAGTGGCGCCATCGCGGGCCTCGAGCTCGGCTTCCAGCGCCGGATAGTCCACTGGGTCGGTGACGACCGCGACGAAGCGGTGATTCTTGGCCGCCGAACGGATCATCGCCGGGCCGCCGATGTCGATGTTCTCGATCGCTTCCGATTCGTCGGCGCCGGCGAGCACGGTGCGCTCGAAGGGATAGAGATTGAGCACCAGCAGATCGATCGCCGGAATGCCGTGTTCCTCCATCGCAGCGACGTGCGCCGGCGCATCGCGCAACCCCAGCAGACCGCCGTGAATGCGCGGATGCAGGGTCTTGACCCGCCCGTCCATCATTTCGGGAAAGCCGGTAATCTCGCTCACTTCGCG
>RFIU01000060.1 GCA_003695555.1 Alphaproteobacteria bacterium | reverse complement strand
GGCGCAGTCGATGCAGTGCTGGCGACGAACATGGTCAGTGTTGGCGTCGACATCTCCCGACTGGGTCTGATGCTGCCCGTTGACCAGCATCAGACCCAGCCGGGAGATGTCGACGCCAACGCTGACCATGTTCGTTGCCAGAACCGCATCGACAGCGCCGGGTTCACCAGCCCTGATGTCAAGAAGCTGGAGCATGTCTCTGATCTCTTCCTGGGTCCGGCGAGAGGTGAGCTCTTCCACGTTGAAGAGAGGCCGTTCATCTTCGCCCCGCGCGTTCGCATAGAGAGCGATACTGTCGGTGACGTCATCGTGCATGAGGACCAGGGCGCCACCGAGCTCACGCAGCGAGTTGAAGTATCCGACAAGCGTCCAGTAGGCGTCCCGCCTGACATCGTCGCTGAACGCGCCAAAGGCGGTCTGCAGCAAGGAGCCGGCCACGGCCTGCAACGTGAACTTGGCGGATCGCCCTGCCGTCGTGACACCGATGTACCGTCGACCCTTGGCGCTTTCTCGCGTGTCCCGGACGGCGAAACACGAATCATCGTGGTCAATTCCTGGTGGCGGAAATTGAAACGCCTCTCGATCGAAAAGGGCTCGAACCTGCTCCGTCGCCCTGCGGATGGTAGCAGTCGAGCCTATTACCTTGGTTCGATATCCGCGTGCCGCGAACATCAGATCGAATGCGGATTCATAGATGCCAGCTATTGTTCCGAGCGGACCCGAAATGAGATGCAGCTCGTCCTGGATGATCAGGTCCGGGGGTGACCCTTCAGAGACGGCAAACAGGCGGTTGGTGCGCTTTTCGCGAACAACTTGAGCGAATTTGTCGGCCGTACCGATGAGGAGCGTCGGGCGCTTGTCGTAGACATCCTCATCCACTGTATGAACCGGGAGCAGCCCGGAAATCACGCAAACGGGGTTCTCGCACGAAACCTCCACAGGCGATGTCGGGCTTGCCATCGCCCAGTTAAGCTTCGAATCGCAGGCAGGGCAACGTGCGAGTTGTTTTGGCGACGCCACCTCCTGCGAACGCTGGACGATAGAAGCGAAAGCGGCGGTCCGCTTGTTGGGGGTAGCATCACCACCAACCCACAGGCCGATCGAGAAAGGCTCTTCGCCCCGAAGCGGCAGTCCCTCGGGAGCGGCTACGCGGCCAGAGCGAATAGCCTCGAGAGCCAGGATCATGGCGGCGGAGCGCGCAAACTGCTGGGTTGTAAGTAGCCGCAATGTATAGCGCATCAGTGCGCAAACACCGCTGTGGTCGTCGGTATTGTCTGAAAGACGGCGATAAATCGCGATGCAAGCGATGAGCGCCAGATAAGCCTCGGTCTTGCCACCCCCCGTCGGGAACCATAGCAGGTCCATGATTCCTCGGTGCTCGTGATCCCGGATCACTGACGACGGAGCGCTCAGAAGCAGAAAGCCCAGCTGGAACGGGCGCCAGCGGAGGGGGCCATGACGGCTCTTCGACTTGTCCCACGAGTGCTGCAGGTGCATGGCGAAGTTTGCCAGCTGGAATGCTCTCCGGAGCTTCGGGTTGGCGCCGAGTTCGTCGACGGATGCTTGCATCCGGCTCAGTGCCTTGTTGCACTGATTGAGGTGTGCCTCGGCAACATACTTCAGTTCCGGGGCGACGTCCGAGGGGTCGTCCAGCCGCTTTTGCTGCTCCTCGATCCAACGTTGGTAGGCGGCGCAGAAGGCACGGAGCCCTGCCTGCAAGGTGTCCGGGTCGGCGGTGGCCAGCGCCTCCGCCGAAAGGGGGTCAAAACTCCCTTGCTCCCTTCCGAGCTCGGCGAAATACGGATGACCATTGGGATCCACGCCCTCGACGATGGCCGAGGGCAGCCATGTCGTCGCCACCCATCGGGCACGGGGTTGTGAGCCTGCCGAAGCCTCTTCTTCTTCCCACTCCGCCGAGCAGACGTGGCCGACGGCAAATTCTGCGACGTTCCTGTAGAGAAGCGCTCCGCTTTCCTCGTCCGTGACAGTGCCGGCTTCGCCGTGAGCAGTTGATGCTACTGCAGCGGCCCGCCTTGGAGGCTTGGGGACCAATAGAGAACCCTCGCAGGGCTCGATGCGGAGTGAGGTCTGAAAGAGTGAAGCTTCCTCGATCTCGCTTCTTTCCTTCCCCGGAGTTGCCGAATTGACGAGAGCGAGGGTCACCAGGACGGTATCCGCAGCCTTGATGCATCTGACGCTCAGGTAAGCGTCAGGCAGCCCGCCTCCGTATTCAGCTAGCTGAATCTTGCGCGTCGGACCGGGTGTCAGTTCAAGAGCGGGGATCTCGACTCGATGAGATTTCCGAACCCATACTTTGTTGTCGTCGCGCGTCTCGGCCCGATAGGTGCTGAAGCTGCAGACGACGCGTACCTTCGGGGTACCTTCTGCCTTTGCGCTGAAGGAGATACCAGCGACTGAAGGCTTCTGCACCGATCCAGTTCGGATCGCATCGCCTTCGGCATCGTTATCCTCTCCGTTGCCTGCTCCCGCAGTGCCAAGGCGCTCGTCATCCTCGCCCGACATGGCGGTGCGCTGTGGCCACAGGATGCCGGTAAGATAGACATCGGACGGTCGCGCGGGGAGTTCCTCGTCTTCCGCGCGCGGGCCCACAAGATCCTCGGCAAGCCTGAGGGCAACGAGGTCTCTGTCTTCTGATCTGTCCTGCATTAGAGCTATTACCGACGATAGAAGTAGAATGGTGGGAAAGCTGCGATTCTCGGCGCAAGCACGAAGCCAGAAGCGGCCCAAGGCTCGTTGATGGCCTCGAGGTCGCTGTCATCGGGGCCCAGCACTATCGTCGCGCTGCCCTGACCCCGTACATGGTTCACATAGGTTGGTGGCTTGTGAGTGTGCTGCTGTCTCCTGTTCGCCAGTATTTCCCAAAGGTCGAACGTCAGATTGCGGGATAGAACTCCCACGCAAGGATCTTCGTCACCGTTCCAAATTCGATACTGCCAATCCAAATCGGGATCTGCTTCCAGCTTGTATGTGGTGACGACACCTGCACGCTCCGCAAGGAAAGCCTGACCAGCTCTTGCCAAGTCCTCGGTGAACTCGCGGCGGCCAACCAGTCCGCGAGCAGTAATGTCACCGTCTCGGCCGACTTCAACCATCGTGGACTTCCCGTTCCTCACCGTCCGAAAGGTGCGTCCCGAGGGAAGTGTTGAAGAACGGATATTGCCGCTTTCCCCGACAATGAGGGAAGTGCGAGCGCGTGTCGCACCTACAAAGAGCACTCGCGCTTCCTCTACCTCGTCGTCGACGGACTCGAATTCAGCACCGCTGGGAATAAGAAGTACCACATTGGTGGCTTCACGACCTTTGCTGGCGTGGATGGTTCCGACTATCGGGCCTTCCAAGCCATACTCGGAGAGCGCCAGTTCCACCGGCGGTCGTGCCCGACTCAGCCGTATTCTCAGGTTGCGCATGTCGACCGACCCGTCACCGCGACCCGCGACACGCAAGAGGCGCTTCCACGCTTCAGCCGGCCCATATGGCGCTGCAACTCCATTTTCAATTCGCTTTGCCCATAGATCAAGAAAACTGCGCTCAGCCAAGTACCTATCATCGAAATCCCAGAAACAAATGGCAAGCCACGGCGGGAGCGTGGCTCCATATCCCGAAAGGCGCAGCCGATGTGGGAGGTCGCAGAATTGTGAAGCCATCAGCACCTCCCCACGCGTTCGGAAGAGCAGAAGATCGTTACTCGTGAAGTCGGCCACCTTCATCTTGGTCCACGTCAAGCCCTTTTTGTCCGCAAACTCGCGTATTCTTTCCGCCATATCGGCGTGAAAGCCGTCGCGATGCCTGTTCTTGTCGAGGACATTCTTCCGCAGATCGGAAAAGATCTTTCGAAGTCCCGGCGACGACGTGCGATAGATCTCCTTAAGGATCAGTGTCTCGAAGCGTAGGGAGTTCTCTGAGCGTAGCCTGTCGAGCAGCGGCTTCCCTGATCTGGCAGCGCCAACGTTGCGACGTCCGACATTATCGTCCGAGAACCCATAGATGGCTTGGGCCTCGTCGGCGAACACCGTGACCCCGCAATCAGGCGGCAATCTCTTGACCAGCTCTTCGATCAGGTCTGCTCGCTGACCTACGAGGTCCTGTGCCTCGTCGATTACGACATGTTCGATCTGCGACAGTTCATCGGCCACATCTTCGTCAGTCTTCAAGAGATCGATGACCCGCGCGATGTTTTCTTCGTAGGACCCGGTCAGCCTTGCATTCGGGTCGTGCCCCGAATGAATGGACCACGCGTGAGAGTCGATCGTCGCTATCCTGATCGCAAAGGAAGCATCGCCGACGTAGGAATGAAGCCTCGCGCGGATTTCTGCCACTGCAGTCCGAGTGAAGCTGATCATCCAAGTATTGCTCGGTTCGACATCCTCTTCTCTGATCAGGTGAGCAAGTCGTGCACAAGCAACGGCCGTCTTGCCGGTTCCGGGACCCGCTTCGACCAAAAGCCGAGCGTCGGCATCTGCTTCGATCACTTGTAGCTGGTTGGCGTCCCATTCGGCATCCAGCGTCGCCTGGTCGAGAGTGTTCATGCTGACAGGATCCCTACTCAACAATATCTTGTATCTATCTGCCCGTCTGCGGTCTGCGTGGCCCGGATGAAGCCGGCGCACCAAGCGCATCCCTGTTTAGTAGAACAATCTGCTGATCCTGTGGGCGCCGCGCGGCCGGGTCGGTATCGAGCCCGAGCCGCCTGAGCGCGTAGTAGAGAAGCGCGCGCCTAACCGTGATCTTCGCCTTGCCGCCTCGTATCCCATAGTCGAGCGCGATGACCTTGGCCTGCGCCTCCGAGAGATCAGGGTGGGGGCCGACCTCCAGGGTGACCTCGGAATGCCAATCGCTGTCGTCGTCGGCCAATGTGGCGCTCTCTCGCGACCCACGGATGTCGAGGATCCGTGAGAGCAGGAAATCCTTGAAGCAGTCATCGATCAGGCAGAACGCCCGGGCGTGCCAGCGGAAGCCGTCGAATGCGATGGCGTGAGGCGCGATCCAACGCCAGCGCGGCTCCGGGCTCGACAGGGACTGGTACTTCACCTCGATCGCCTCGGACCGGTGGATGGCGTCGAGCACTGAGCGCAGCGTCACGGGATCGACGCCCCGCACTGGCGTTGGTGCCACGGCAAAAGGCGGAAGCTTTGCGATCCAGCACTCAGCAGGATCCATCACATCGTCGGCGACAAGCCGGAGCTGGGCGAGATAGCGGGCGGCGTCTGGCGGGCGGAATCGGCACGCGAAGTCTGGGCCACGCACATAGGTGCGCGCGCTCTTGTCGTAGACCATGTTGTCCGGGGCCATCTCCATGTAGCGGCTGAGGTCGTAGGTGGCCTGGTTCACCGAGATCCCGAACTGCTTCATCAGGTCGCTGCGATTCACGCGCCCCTCCCAGAACAGG
>RFIU01000059.1 GCA_003695555.1 Alphaproteobacteria bacterium | reverse complement strand
GGTATGCCGTTTGGCGACATGCAGCGCATCGTAAAGCCGCTCGTTCATCGCCACCATCACGCCGAGGTCGCGACAAGCCGGCGTCGCTGCCGCTCGGGCGGCCGTCAGCAGGTTCGCCGGACCATCGGCACCCGCAGCGCTCGGCGGCCGCATCGCGCCGGTCAGCACGACCGGAACCGGTGGCCGTCCGAGCAGGCAGTGCAGCAAAAAAGCCATTTCTTCCAGCGTGTCGGTTCCCTGCGAGACGAAGACGCCATCGACGCCCTCTTCGGCAGCGCGGATGATCTCGTCCGTCAGCTGCAGAGCATCCCGAAGGGTGAGATTGGCGCTCGGCACACGGCGCAGCGTCACCGCCTCGATCCGGCCGATGCGAGCAAGATCCGGCACGGCGCCAAGCAGATCCTCGGCATCGTGACGAGGCGTTACGCCGCCAGCCGAATCCTTGGCGGGCGCCATCGCGATGGTTCCGCCGAGCGTGAAGAAGCGAAGTCTCGGCTCACCCATCTCACCGACCTTCCCTTCCATCTCCACCGGCGGCACCAAGCAGCCGACTCAACCGGCCGCCAGCGCTTCCTCGGGCGCAAGATACGACTCGCCGAGCGCTTCGGCCACCGCCGGATGGGTCAGATGCCCTTCAAAGACATTGAGACCGGCGCGCAGATGTGGGTCATCACGCAATGCCTGACGATACCCCTTGTCCGCCAGTGCCAGGACGAAGGGAAGCGTGACATTGTTGAGCGCCAGCGTCGAGGTCCGTGCTACCGCTCCCGGCATGTTGGCGACGCAATAATGGACAACGCCCTCTTCGATATAGGTCGGCTCGGCATGGGTGGTGGGACGCGAGGTCTCAAAGCAGCCGCCCTGATCGATCGCGACATCGACCAGCACCGATCCGCGCTTCATCTGTCGCACCATCTCGCGGGTCACCAGCTTCGGCGCCGCCGCGCCCGGGACCAGCACGGCGCCGATGACCAGATCGGCGGACAGCGCATGCTCCTCGATCGCAGCAGCGGTCGAAAAGACCGTGGTCAGTTTGGAGCCGAATTGGAAATCCAGCTCTTCAAGCCGGCGCACCGACTTGTCGAGAACGAAGACGCGCGCCTCGAGTCCCATTGCCATGCGCGCCGCATTGGTGCCGACGACACCACCGCCGATCACCACCACCTTAGCCGGCGGCACGCCCGGCACGCCGCCGAGCAGCATGCCGCGCCCGCCCTGTTCCATTTCAAGGCAGTGAGCACCGGCCTGGATCGACATCCGGCCAGCGACTTCGGACATCGGGGCAAGAAGCGGCAGGCCGCCGCGTTCGTCGGTTACCGTCTCATAAGCGATGGCGATGACGCCGGCATCCATGAGGCCACGCGCCTGCTGCGGATCGGGGGCGAGATGCAGATAGGTGAACAGTATCTGCCCTTCGCGCAGCATCGCGATTTCGGCCGGCTGCGGCTCCTTCACCTTGACGATCATTTCGGCGCGCGCAAACACCTCCTCGGCTGTCTCGGCGATCTCAGCACCCGCCTGTTGGTAATGCTCGTCATCCATGCCGATCGCAAAGCCGGCGTCTCGCTGGACGATCACCCGATGCCCGTGACCAACGAGTTCCCGCACGCTGACCGGCGTCAGTCCGACACGGTATTCATGGGTCTTCACTTCCTTCGGCACACCGATCAGCATCGGCCATTCTCCCTAGCATTGATTTTCATTGATTCCTTGGGCGGGCGCCAGCATTCCCGGCCGCATTTCCCCCGGCCGCGAGCCGGTGCCATCACCGGATCCTCGCGCCTTCTCTAGCGGCAAGGCGAACGCCGGGCAATCGCGAAAAACACATTCGGGCAACGACCGAGTTTGCGACCACAGGTTTGTTCCTCAGTCGGTCCTGCGACCTTTGGACACTTGAACTGGGCCGTCTCGGCGGCAAGAGTGCAGGTGAGGCGCCATCTTACCGGACAGGGTCCGGCACGGCATCGTGCCGGCTCTGAGCGATGGCCCGGGGGGAAACGAAGCGCCAGGCGAAACACGAACAGAAGCAGGGGAGAAAGCCCACATGTCCCGTCACGCCATCCACTCGAGCATTCCACGTTGGATTGCCGTCATCATCTGGCTGCCGTTCCTTCTTCTCGCCGCCTGCCAACAGCAGGAAGAAGGACGGACAGCGAAGAGCGGGTCGGATACGCAGCTGCAGCGGGCAAGGGAAATCGCCCACCGTTATGTCATCGTCGATACCCATATCGATGTCCCCTATCGCCTCGAAGACGATTGGGAAGATCTGACGAAGCGTGCGGAGCGCGGAAACTTCGATTATGCGCGCGCGAAGGAAGGCGGACTGGATGGAGCCTTCATGTCGATCTATACGCCGGCCGAATTGGAATGGGCGGGACCCGGCAAGGCCTATGCTCATGCCGAGAAGATGATCGACCATGTCGAAGATCTGATCCGGCGAGCCCCCGATAAATTCGTCTTGGCGACCCGGCCGGATGACGTACTGGCTGCGCATCGTGCCGGAAAGATTGCGCTCGCCATGGGCATGGAGAACGGCGCGCCGATCGAAGGGAAGCTGGAAAACCTGAAGCACTTCTACGATCGTGGCATCCGCTACATCACGCTCGCGCATTCGAAGTCCAACCATCTTGCCGACAGCTCCTATGACAGCGAGCGCCCAAACGGCGGTCTGTCCGACTTCGGCCGGCGTGTGGTCAAGGAGATGAATGCGCTCGGCATTCTCGTCGATCTTTCGCACCTCTCTGACGCGGCGGCCTCCGAGATTCTGCGGATCTCTCCCGTGCCGCCGATCGCTTCGCACTCCTCGGTCCGTCATTTCACACCCGGCTTCGAACGCAATCTGTCCGACAAGCTGATCCGCGCGATCGCCCGGCACAATGGAGTCATCATGATCAATTTCGGCTCCGCCTTCCTGACGAATGCGGCGAACGAGTACGGGAAAAAGCAGCGAGAAGCCTATGAGGCCTGGCTGAAGGAGACGGGCAGCACCGATACGCCGGAGAACAAGGAAGCCTTCGATCAGCGCTATCGGACTGAACACCCCTATCCTTATGCGACGGTTGAGGATGTCGTGCGCCACATCAATCATATCGTCGGCATCGCCGGCTTGCCCTATGTCGGCATCGGCTCAGACTTCGACGGCGTCGGCGACAGTCTGCCGATCGG
>RFIU01000058.1 GCA_003695555.1 Alphaproteobacteria bacterium | reverse complement strand
CGACGGTGTGGATCAGTGCGACCATGCCCCCTTGGATGCCCCCTCGCCTGCCATGCGCCTTCATCCCAACGGAGTGAAGGTCGCTCGTCGAAGAATGTGGCCCGCCGGCAAGGCGCCGGTCAAGCCGGTCAATTCGTTTGCGACGGTGGCCGGCTCGCCGGTCGCTTCGCTTCGAGCCGGGCCTCGATGGCATCCCAGACGCGCGCGGCGATGTCGGTTTCGTCGAAGCGCGAAATCTCCTGAATGCCGGTCGGCGAGGTGACATTGATCTCGGTCAGATAATGACCGATCACGTCGATGCCGACGAACAGCAGTCCGGCTTCGCGCAGTGAGGGGCCGAGCGCCGCACAGATTTCGCGGTCGCGTCCGGTCAGTTCCGCTGGTTCGGCCCGTCCCCCGACATGCAGGTTCGAACGCGCCTCCCCAGGCGGCGGCACCCGGTTGATCGCGCCGACCGGTTCGCCCTCGACGAAAATGATGCGCTTGTCGCCCTTTTTCACCTCCGGCACATAGCGCTGGACCATCAGCGGTTCGCGATAGATGTCGAAGAAAAGGTCGAGTAGCGCATTCAGATTCTCGTCCTCGGGACGCAGATGAAAGACTCCGGCGCCGCCATTGCCGTAGAGCGGCTTGACGATGATGTCGCCGTATTCCTCGCGAAAGGCGCGGATCTCCTCCTTGCGACGGCTGATCAGGGTTGGCGGCATCCATTCCGCGAAATGGGTCGCATACAGCTTTTCCGGGGCATTGCGCACCGCGACCGGATCATTGACCACCAGGGTAGAGGGGGCGAGCTGTTCGAGAATATGGGTGGCCGTGATATAGGCGAGGTCGAAGGGCGGGTCCTGACGCATCAGCACGACATCGACGTTCGCGAGATCCAGGGTCTCACCCGGCCGCTTCTCATAATGGGCGCCCTTCTCCCGACGCACTTTGAGCGGGTGGGCGTGGGCGATGATCCGCCCCTGTCGCCAGGACAGGTCGCCGGGCAGATAGTGATGCAGGACGAATCCGCGCCGCTGCGCCTCCAGCGCCAGGGCGAAGGTGCTGTCGGCCTCGATGTCGATGGTCTCGATCGGATCCATCTGGATCGCCACGATCCGCGTCATTCGTGCTCCTTTCCGAACTTCGGCCGACGGTCGGTACGCGTCGGCGTTGCGTGTCACTCCATGAGCATAATGCTTTCGAGGCGCTTGGGAAGCATGCTCGCGCCGATCACGATCAGATCGACCCGGACCGCGTGCCCGGCAAGGTCGGGGTGACGGGCCCGATAGAGGGCAATCGCGCGAGCAAGCCGCCGGCGCTGGCGATGGCTGAGGATTTCGCCACCCGTCCAGGCGGCGGAAGCGCGGGTGCGGCGCTTGACCTCGACGAAGAGAAGGGTATGGCGACGCTCGAAGACAAGGTCGATCTCGCCCGCAGGCGAGCGCCAGCGGCGTGCCCGGCAGCGCCAGCCGGCGAGCCGGTAGAGCCATTCGGCGAACCATTCGGCGCGTCGCCCCGCCCGCTCGCCCGCTCGTCCTCGCTCGGCTCGCGCAGCTTTCATGGCTCCTGCTTTCCCGCACCCTTCAGGGCGAGTGCACGGGCATAGATCTCCCGGCGCGGCCGGTCGGTGAGCGCGCAGACCTCGTCAACGGCGCGGCGCAGCGGCATGGCGGCGAGGCGCTCGGCGAGCATGCGGTCGATTTCGGCCTCGTCGATGGCCTTCTCCCGTGCATCGCCCGGAGCGATCAGCAGAACGATTTCGCCGAGCACCCGCTCGCGTGCGGCGAACTCGGCCGCGAGCGCCGGCAGCGGCCCCCGGCGGATTTCCTCATGCCGCTTGGTCAGCTCGCGTGCCACCACCGCCTCGCGTTCGCCGAGGACCTCGGCGGCGTCCGTCAGGGTCGCCGGCAGGCGGTGCGGGGCTTCATAGACAATGAGCGTCGCGCGCAGCGGCCGCAGCTCTTCGAACCAGCGCCGTCGTCGGGTGCTGCGCGGCGGAGGAAAACCCGCGAACAGCACCCGGTCGGTCGGCAGTCCCGCCACCGAAAGAGCTGCGATCAGTGCCGAAGGGCCGGGGACCGCGTGCACCGCATGGCCCGCCTTGTGCGCGGCACGCACCAGCTTGTAGCCGGGATCGGAGATCAGCGGTGTGCCGGCGTCGCTGACCAGGGCGACCGCGGCCCCCTGCGCCAAGCGACCGAGGATCCGCCGGCGCGCCGCCTCGGCCCGGTGTTCGTGATAGGAATGAAGCGACGCCCGAATGCCGTGTGCGGAAAGCAGGCGGGCGGTGACCCGGGTATCTTCGCACCAGATCTCGTCGACGCCGGCGAGCGTGTCGAGAGCGCGCAGGGTGATGTCGCGCAGATTCCCGATCGGCACCGCGACGACATGCAGCCCCGGCGCCAGCGGATGCGGAGCCGGTGTACGGGAGCCGCTGTCTGCTGCCTCGATTTCGCCGTTAGCGCCTGCTTTCATGATCGCCGCTCTTTCATCGTCGCCTCTATAACATTAGAAATCATCCCATGCGAAGCGCTGTCCGCCATTGCCGCCAGGATCCCTGCCATCGTCCGCCGGTCGCCGGCGGCATGCTTCGGCTCGCAGCGGGTCTTCTGGTGCTGATCCTTGCCGCTTGCGCAGCACCCGGCGGCCCGCCGGCCGGCCAGGCCCGGGCACCATCGGTCGGTGAAAAGCTTCCCGCTGCATCCGGCAGCGAAAGCAAGGCAACGCGGCTGGCGCGTACCAGCGAGCCGATTCCGATCGCCCTGCTGCTGCCGATGACGGGTGAGGCGGACGAGGTTGGCCGCGCCCTCGAGCATGCCGCCCGGCTCGCCTTCTTCGATGCCTATGATCCGCGCCTGCATCTGCTCGTCTTCGATACAGGCGGTAAGCCGGAAGGCGCCGCGCGGGCGGCGCAACTGGCTCGTGATGCCGGTGTCAAAGCGGCGGTGGGGCCGCTGCTTGCCGACGGCGTGCGCGCCGCCGCACCGATTCTCATGCAGGCCGGCATCCCGACATTGGCACTTTCCAGCGACCGGCGAACCGGCCGGCCCGGCATCTGGCCGATCGGCTTCGCACCAGAAGAAGAGACCGCCCGGATTCTCTCCTATGCCGCCCGACACGGTCTGCGCCGTCTCGGCGTTCTCCTGCCCGAGACGCCCTATGGCGATCGGGTCGCCCTGGGTCTTGCCGAAAGCCTGCATCGCACGCCGCTCGAGGTGGTCGCCTCGGCACGCTACCGGCCGGATCCCGACCTCCTTTCCGGGCCGGTGAGGCGACTGGCCCGCTATGACGAACGGCACGCCGCATGGAAAGCGGAAATGGCTTTCCTCGAATCGATGGATGACGATCTTTCGAATGAGATCCGCGCCGGCCTCGAACATCGCGAGACGATCGGCGGTGTTGGCTTCGATGCGCTGCTTCTTGCCGAAGGCGATCCATTGATCCGCACGCTCGCGCCGCTCGTCGCCTTCTACGAGATCGATCCGGCCGAGGTCCGCCTTCTCGGCACCGGACTGTGGGACGATCCGGCAGTGCTGCGCGAGCCGAACCTGAACGGCGCGTGGTTTTCCGCCCCCGATCCGGCACCCCCGCGCGCCCTGCTGCGGCGTCTGGAAATCGCCTTCGGCGAACCGGCACCGCGCATCGCGACGCTTGCCTATGATGCCGTCTCGCTCATCGCCCTGCTCGCCCGCGAGCCGGTGGTCAGCCGACGGCTGACGGTTTCCGCCTTCATCGATCGGCACGGTTTTCTGGGTGTGGACGGGCCGTTCCGGCTGTTCGCCGATGGTCGGGTGCAGCGACATCTTGCCGTCATCGAGATCGGCGGCCGGCGTTTCCGGGTGATCGATCCGCCACGTCCGGCCTTCGAAGCGGCGCCGGTTTCCTGACCGATCGCCGGATCGGTTAGCCGATTCGCATCAGCCTTCGGCGGTATCGGGCCCCGGCAGGCGAGGCCCGCCGCCGAGCAGCGGATCGCGGGTGTCGAGGCGGGCGTGCAGTGCGGTCAATTCGGCCAGCCCCTCGATCGCCAGCACGCCGTCGCGCTCCGGCCAGTCCGGATCGAGTAGCCGGACCCTCTCTTCGGCGAGGCCGAAGCGACGGGCGAGCGCCGGCAATTCTGCGCGCCGAAAGCCGCCGCGTCGCGAGCACAGCACCACCGCAATCTGGTGTGCGGCGAACGGCCGATGGTCAAGCGGCTGCAGCCAGACGGGCCGCCGGGCGGCGTCGCCGATAGCGTCCGGCGGTGCGTTTCCTCCGGCCTGCGGGTGGGCGGCGAAGCCGGCAAGATCGAGCATTTGCGCCGGATAGCTGTCGGTGGCGACCGTACACAGCGGTTCGGCGCGGGCAAGATAGACGCTCGTGATCGCCGCCCGTCTCAGACGCATGATGCGCGCCCGCGCGATCTCCGCCTCTAGCCGGCGGATCAGAAGATCGGCGGCTTCCGTGCGCGAGAGGAGCCACCCGAGGGACTCGAATGCCGAGAGGTTGTCGTTTGGATGTCGCGGTCCGATGGCGACCGGCCGCGCGCCGATGCGCGCGATGCCTTCCCGCACCTTCGGCGGATTGCGCCCCGGGTGATAGAGGACGTGGGAGGGCTGCTGTTCGGCGAGCGCCGTCCAGTCGAGGTCTTCCTCTGCGCCAAGATCGGCAAAAGGTGGGGATTCGGCCCGCCCCAAGGCTTCGAAGACGGCGCGTTCGCGAATGCCGGCAACCAGCATCGACTCGCATTCGAGGGCAAGAAGGGTAAGCGTCAGATCCGCTGTCAGCGCCGCCAGCCGAACATCGCCCTTCGCCTTTTCGAGCGGTTGGCCGGCATCATCGAACCAGTCCCGGTTCTCCACCATTGTCGCCTTCCCTCCCTTCGCCATCCGGCGCCCGTCCGCCCGACCGGCCCCTGTTTTACGCCCGTTGCGCCGAACCGCTCGCATCGACTCGGCCACCACGACCACTCGTCGGTTATTCTTGCCGATCGACATAAGGACATAAAGATTTCTTTATGCTTGTTCCATCCCGGACGCTTCGCTATAGAGCGGCAGAATGCAATCGGGGCGACCTTCCGATGCCGACAGGCACGGCAGGACGCATCAGCACGGAGAGAACGGATCCGATGAGCGAAGGACGGAATCGGGCGTGCGAGACGGCGCGCAGCTATCTCTTTACCAGCGAATCGGTTTCTGAGGGGCATCCCGACAAGGTGGCCGATCAGATTTCCGACGCGATTCTCGATCTCTATCTCGCCCGCGATCCTCATGCCCGCGTCGCGCTCGAAACCCTGGTAACCACCAATCGGATCGTTCTCGCCGGCGAGGTTCGCGGTCCGGCGGAGATCACCGCCGAGCTGATGGAACGCACCGCCCGTGAGGTGGTGCGCGAGATCGGCTATGAGCAGGCTGGCTTTCACTGGCGCAATGCGACGGTCGAATGCCATGTGCATGAGCAGTCGCCCGACATTGCGCAAGGTGTGGACGCCGACGAGACGGCGGCCAAGGACGAGGGTGCGGGCGACCAGGGCATCATGTTCGGCTATGCCTGCCGCGAGACGCCGGATCTGATGCCGGCGCCGATCCAGTATGCGCATGAGATCCTGCGCGAGCTCGCCCGCCATCGCCATCAGGGGCTCACCGACATGCTCGAGCCGGATGCCAAGAGCCAGGTGACGCTGCGCTATGAGGACGGCCGACCGGTGGCCGCGACCAGCGTCGTCGTCTCGACCCAGCATCGCCCCGGCGTCGATCAGTCGGCCCTGCGGGAATATGTGCGGCGTGTCGTCGAGCAGGTTCTTCCCGAAGGCTGGATGTGTCCCGACGAGGAATTCTACGTCAATCCGACCGGCCGCTTCGAGATCGGCGGGCCGGACGGAGATGCCGGGCTCACGGGCCGCAAGATCATCGTCGATACCTATGGCGGGGCGGCGCCGCATGGAGGTGGCGCTTTCTCGGGCAAGGATCCCTCCAAGGTCGATCGTTCGGCCGCCTATGCGGCGCGCTGGCTGGCCAAGAATGTCGTCGCGGCCGGGCTTGCCGACCGCTGCACGATCCAGCTCGCCTATGCGATCGGGGTGTCGAAGCCGTTGGCTCTCTATACCGACCTGCACGGCACCGGCCGTGTCTGCGAGGATCGCCTCGGCGAGGTGCTCGGCGAGCTTGCCGACCTCAGCCCGCGCGGCATCCGGGAACGCCTCGGGCTCAACCGGCCGATCTATCGGCGGACTGCAGCCTATGGCCATTTCGGACGCACGCCCGATGAGGATGGCGGAT
>RFIU01000057.1 GCA_003695555.1 Alphaproteobacteria bacterium | reverse complement strand
GCGTGAACCTTTCGGTGCGCCAGGCGGACGGCAACATGTTCGAGCGGCCAGTCCTTGCGCCGGGCATACATTCTCAGCGTCATCGCCGTACAGGCGCCGAGCGCCGAGAGCAGAAGGCCATAGGGATCGGGCCCCTCGTTGCGCCCGCCGACATCTTCCGGCTCATCGGCCAGCATGCGGTGCCCCTTGGCGGAAATCACCTCCTGATATCGGCCGGTCGGGCTGTCGGCGACGATGACGTGTTGGGCATCCTCGACGAAGGGGGATTCGAGCTCGGGGTCGAGCAGCTCGGGCAGATAGCGTGTCGCCCAGGCGGCGATCACCTCAGCCGCATAGCGGGCGTCTTCGCGCCGGCGAAGAAGATGGTCGGCATCATCGAGCGAGACGAAACTCTTCGGGTGGCGGGCGGTGCGATAGATGGCTTCGGCATTCTCGATGCCGACGATCTCGTCCACCGGGCTGTGCAGAATCAGCAGCGGCCGGCGCAGATCGCGGATGCGCTCTTCCTGTCGTTGGCTCAAGACGTCATCGAGAAATCGGCGCGAGATCCGGAACGGTCGGCCGCCGACCGAGACCTTTGCGCTTTCGCCATCCTCGAGAACTTCCAGCGCGCCCCGGAAGTGGTTCAGGACATGCGCCGGATCGAAGGGCGCGCCGATGGTCGCCACCGCGCGCACCGACGGCAGGTCGCCGGCCGCGGCCAGTACCGCAGCGCCGCCCCAGGAATGGCCGACGAGCAGGGCAGGGGCTTCGCGCCGTTCCCCGAGCGCCATGGCGGCGGCCTTCAGGTCCTCGATATTGCCGGTAAAGCCGGCATTCGAGAAGTCGCCTTCCGACTGGCCCAGCCCTGAAAAGTCGAAGCGCAGGACGCCGATACCGTGGCGATTGAGGTCGAGCGCCACCCGCCGCGCCGCATGAATGTCCTTGGTACAGGTGAAGCAGTGGGCGAAGACCGCATAGGCCCGCGGCCGCCCTACCGGCAGGTCGAGGCGGGCGGCCAACCTTCCCGAAGGTCCGTCGAAATCGAAGCGTTCGAAGCGGTGCATCCTTCTTCTCCCCATCCGTGCCGGGCCATGCCCTCATCCTTCCCTCGCGGCCCCACCCGTCAAAACGGCAGGTCAGTGACATGGCGGCTTTCTTCCCGGTCCTCCTTCGTGGCATCAAGATGAAGGAAAGCCAAGGGACAAGGAGGTTCCATGACCGCAAGCCCGGGGGATGGTTCGCGAGCGAAAGGGCCGCTTAATGGCCTTCGCATTCTCGAGATCGCGGGGATCGGTCCGGCGCCCTTCGCCTGCATGTGGTTCGCCGACATGGGGGCCGAGGTCGTGCGCATCGAACGTCCCGATGGTGCCGGACCATTCCCGATCGATCCGGGGCGCGATCTGCTGCGTCGCGGCCGGCGGATCCTGCCGCTCGACCTGAAGCGTCCCGGGGCGATCCGGGCGGTGCTGAAACTGCTTGAGAAGATGGACGTATTGATCGAGGGCTTTCGGCCCAGCGTCATGGAGCGCATGGGGCTCGGCCCCGACGAGGTATTCGCCCGCAATCCGCGCCTCGTTTATGGCCGGATGACGGGCTGGGGACAGGCCGGCCCCTGGGCGGAGAGCGCCGGTCATGACATCGACTATATCGCGATATCCGGTGCCCTTGGCGCGATCGGCCGGCGCGGCGCGGCGCCGGCGGTGCCGCTCAATCTCGTCGGCGATTTCGGCGGCGGGGCGATGTACCTGATTGCCGGCGTTCTTGCCGCGCTCTTCGAACGCGGTCGTTCGGGGCGCGGGCAGGTGGTCGATGCGGCGATGGTGGACGGGGTCGCGCATCTCATGACCATCGTTCACAGTCTTGACGCGATGGGCCTGTGGCGGCCCGAACGGGGCGGCAATCTCTTCGACTCCGGCGCTCCCTTCTATGATGCATACGAGACGAAAGATGGCCGCTGGCTGGCCGTCGGCTGTCTGGAACCGCAGTTCTATGCCGAATTTCTCCGCCTTGCGGGGCTTGCGGATGAGCCGGCCTGCGCCAGGCAGTATGACCCCGGGACATGGCCGGCGATGCGAAAGGCGATTGCCGCACGCATTGCCGGGAAAACGCGCGAGGAATGGTCGGCGATCTTCGAAGGCTCGGATGCCTGTGTCGCGCCGGTGCTGGACTATCGCGAATCGCGCGATCATCCGCACATGAAGGCACGCGGGATCTATCGCGAGAGCCGCACGGGGATCGTCATGCCCGAGGCCGCCCCTCGTCATTCACGTACGCCGGGTCGTGCCGGCGAGCCGACGCCAGCTCGGGTTCCCGGGGCGGAAGTTCGCGCGCTGCTTGCCGAATACGGTCTGGAAGCGAACGAAATCGCCGAGCTGATCGGCAGTCCGGACGACGATCTTTAGCGAGTGACGGAACGACGCGCCTTCTCGTCAAGCTCGGGGCATCCTTCCGGCAGCTTCTGCTGTCGGCTGGTCGGACGACAGACGAAGCGATCGAACTGGAGCCGGATATAGCCGGGCTGCGCATCGGACGGCATGTGGATCAGATACTGACCCTCGGGTCCCATCAGGAAGATGAAGGCGGTGTGATCCATCAGATAGCCGTTGACGCTTTCATCCTCTCGTTTCTCGAACTCGACCCCGTATTGCAGTGCGACGCGATGGATCGCGGAAAGCGGCCCTGTCAGCGCGACGAGAGAGGGATCGAAATGGCTGGTGAATCGGGCCAGGGTTTCCGGCGTGTCGCGTTCGGGGTCGATGCTGATGAAGACCGGCTGGATCATTGCCGCGCGCGCCGGATCGTCGCGACGGAAGATTTCCAGGGCATGGGTGATATTGAGCAGGCTCAAGGGGCAGACGTCGGGACAGTAGCTGTAGCCGAAGACCACCAGCATGTAGCGGCCTCGGAAATCCCGGTCGGTGACGGTCCGCCCCTGCTGATCAACAAGGCGAAAGGGGCCGCCGATCGGTGCATCGAGATCGACGGCGGCATCGTCCTCCTCACCGAAACCGAGATGGCGACGCAGCTCGGAAAACGGGCCCGGAGCATAGAGGAACACCGCCAGCACCGCCACCAGGATGACCAGTGCGATGGTCACGTCCGAACGTCTTTTTGCAAACGGTTTGCGTATCATCGGCATGTCGTTCGCCGTTTCCGATCAGGCATGTACGCCGGACTTCAGCGTGCCGGGACGATCCAGTCGCTTACCGCTACCAGATGGCCGGGGGCCTGGTCATCCCAGCGCATGACATAGATGCCCTTGGTGGCGACCCGCTGGTCCGGTCCCAGCGCCGGGCGCGGATAGGGGCCGGGATCGAATCCGACTTCTGTGATGTGTTCGAGGATCTCCACCAGATAATCGCGATAGTAGTCCGCCTGAAGCGGCTCCATTGCATTATCGGTTAGCCGGAGGGCGAAGAAGGTCTGACGGATCATGTTCCAGTCCGGGATCGGCAGACGACGGGTGCGTACCCAGGCGCGCGCCCGGTAGGAGTCGGGATGGATAACCGTCGGCTTGTCATAGGGCCAGATGATCCGAAGGTGTTCGGCAAGCTTCGCGTCCGGTGCGCCTGATGCCTTGAATGCCGGCACGATACCGCTGGAAACGATGATCGGCATGGAAAGGCTGTCCGGCACATCGGCGGTGGCGAGCACACGGGCGACCGCCGCCTTCTTGCGCCCCGGCCAGATGACGAGTGCGTCGGCGTCGCTCTTGAGCGCCTTGCGCAGTTGTCGGGCAAAATCCCGGCCGCCCCGAAAGGCCTGCTCTTCGACCCGGTCTGCCGGCAGCAGCCGTGCCATGCGTTTGCCGAAGGCACTCGCTGCTCCATTGCCGAGAACGTCATCGGCATGCAGGACCCGGATATGCGCCGGCGGTCGTGCTCCGGCATTCGCGGTCGCTGCACCCGTCGCCCGGTCGACCAGCCAGGTGGCAAGCCCGTTCGCCTCCGCCAACAGTCCCCGGCTCATGTAGAGGACATCGCCGCCACGCGGATCCTTTTCCGGCGGCAGCTCGGTATAGGGAAAGATGCACGGCAGCTCGCGGGCATTGCAGAAGGCATCAACCGGCGCGAAGGGGCCATCAACGAGGCCGCCGAAGACGGCGAAGACGGGCTGGCGCTCATAGGCCGCATCGAGTTGCGCCCGCCAGCCGGAAGGATCGCCCTTCAGCCGCCAGTGATGGACCACCCATTTGCGACGGGTGTAGAGGAAGTCGGAGCGATAATAGGGCGAATAGCCGGGATGGGCGAGGTCGTTGGTGACGTCGCGATTGAACCAGTCGGCATAGGCATCAACCAGCTTTTCGTACGCCTCGACCGCATCCTTGCCCGCGCTTTCGGCGGCAATCGTCGCATAGTGGATCTCGCGATCGGTGACGCCGGGATCGGGCCGCGCCGAGAGCGTGTGCAGATAGGCGACGAGATTGGCGAGATCCTCGGCATCCAGCCGGTAACGCGGCATCGTCGGGTCGAGCGGACGGCCCACCGGGTCGCTGCCTTCGGTGATCGCCGTCTTCAGCGTTTCATCATCATAGGCGGGACGCAGACGCGGCTTCTTGAGATCGTCATAGAAGCTCTTCGGCTGCAGCTCCTTGAAATATTCCTTGAAGCGTTCAAGACGCAGAATGACATTGGCCTCGCGCGGTGCGAACAGATAGGGCACCGCGATCGGCGGGACGTAACGTCCGCCCTCGGTCGTGCCCATGCCCGAACGTCGATGGCATGAGGTGCAGGGGAACTGATCGCCGCTGACCGGAATGTCGCCCTGGGTGAGCGCCGTCACCGGCCGGCCATCATGACCGATGCCGGTTCGATAGAGACGCTTGCCGGCGACCGGGTCACCGGTTGGCGGCGCCGACTGGCCGTCGGTTTCCTGTGCCAGGGCCGGGACCGAGCCGTTCAGGGCAAGAATTCCCAGCCATGCCATGGCGCAGATCGCCAGGCCGGCTAAGCCGGCAAGCGCGGGGCGCCTGGAACGCATGGTCGTTTCGGCCATCCGTCTTAGAGCTCTTAGAGCTGCAAGCCATGCGGATACCAACACTACTCTTTTCCTCTCTGACTGCGGATCCTGTTGTTGCCAGTCAGCCCTGATGAAGGGCGGGTGACATTCTCAACCTTCGCCGGCCCGGCTTTCTTCAACGGCCGCCTGCGGGGCGGTTTTTCCATTGCCTGCGATCACCTTGGCGAATTCGTCGAGCAGGATCCGCTTCGGGATCAGCCCTTCAAGGCGCGTCCAGGACCCTTGGGGATCGGGGCCGCGCAGATAGTTGTAGGGACGGTGATACATCTTGTTGTTCGAGCGCAGCAGGGCATCAAAGCCGCCGATGACCTTTCGGACATCACCCGGGGTGCCGGTCACGAAACGCCAGTTCGAACCTGCGTGGTAGCGCCGAGCGTAGGCGGCAAGCCGTTCCGGCGTGTCATAGGTGGGATCGATCGAAACAGAAATCAGCCGCACATCCGGGGCGAGCTTCAGGAGATCGTCCTGAGCCTGTGAAATGCTGGCCGAGAGCACCGGGCAGATGGTCGCGCAGCTGGTGAAGATGAACTGCAGGACGACGGGGCCGGGTTTTGCCAGTTCAGCGGCCAGATCGATCGCATCTCCGTGCTGGTCACGCAGTGCAAGATCGGCGGGAACGCCATAATGGCCGATGGTGCGTTGGAATCGTGCCGAAGCCTTGGTGCGGGGCGCCATATAGAACTTCATCTCGCCATGCCCCATCGGCATTTCCTTCATGCCGCCGGCCGCATCCTTGCCCTTCTTGTCCATCGCCATCTGGGCATTCGCCGTCGTCATGCCGGCAATGGCGCCGATGAGCATGATGCCGACGAGGCCGATCCCCAGGCGGTGGCTGAAGCGATGCCTTCGCCCAGACATGTGGTCGTTGTCCATCTCGGTGCGGATATGCCGCCCCCGTACATTCTGCCCCATTGCCGTCTCCCTTCTCTTCTCGCGGTATTTTGCGAAACACCTATCAAGAGAACAAGATATCAAGTGAACAACCCGTTAAAAGGACCAAATGGAATGGCTGCCGGACCCTTTCGGGGCCCGACAGCCGTTGTTTCGTAGCTGGTCAGAAGATCGACCTCACGATCAGTGCACCGACCAGATGTCGTTGTTGTGATGGGTCGGATCGAACTGATAGAAGCGCAGACGCTGCGGCGGATCGTGACGGAAGTGGATGATCACGTCACGTTCACCGAAGCCGTTCTCATCGACCCCGTTGACATCCATGCGACCGGCCACACCCTCGTACTGGTCCTCGACATAGCCGGCCTTCAGCATCGCCGCCTTGCGCGCGTCATAGTCGTGCGCGCGACCGCCCATGAGCATCCGACCGCGGTTGCTGTAGCCACGACGATAGTGGCCGTTTGAGAGCAGTGCGAAGATGCTGTCGTCCTCTGGGCGCATTGCCGCCGGGGTGAAAACAAGACCCGGCAGATTGGCCATGAAGGCGTTGCGGCCGAAGGTGAACCACGGACCCTGTCCGCCGACCGGCAGCGTATTGTGGAAAGTGTTTTCCCAACCACGCGCACCGCCGAAGTCGACATTCATGTAGCCATGCGGGAAATAGTCCGTGTTGTAGATCTTCACCTCAAGGGTTGCTCCACGGGTCTGGTACTCGTCCCAGCGCTGCTGGAAGTTTTCCGGGATCCCGGGGATCTCGCCATAGAGAAGATTGTTCATGAAGGCCATGGTGACATCGAAGCCCTCGGCCGGCTCCAGTCCACGCGGGAGCTTGGCGCGGTTCTGCCAGTCGCGGAACGCCGCCTCGATCTCTCGCACCAGCGCACGCAGCAGAGGCCGTGGGCCGTGCCCCTGCATGTCACGCAGGGCGCGGAAGGCCTTCCACATGCGCTTGGCCGGTGAATAATCGGAGATCATCGAGATCGCCGCCACCTTCGCCTCTTCGCTTGCCTTCGGATTGTCGCCGAAGACATTGTGCTCGCATTGAATGAGGTTGGTGGGGACCAGCTCCATCGGATTGTTGATGGAGGTGGCCGGCTGACCAGCATTGCCGGTATTGTCGGCCGTCACGCACGGCAGGATCTTCGAGGCATTCTCGATCGCCTGAATGCGCGTCGGGTGGATCCGCCAACCCCAGTGATAGGTGAGGTTGAAGAACTTGGCCGGCGCCATCTTGACCTCGAAGATGTACCGCTTGCCTGCTTCCATCGGGAAGAAGGTCTGGTCGAAGGCGATCGCCGGTACCCGCTTTCCGCCACGCAGATCGGGATTGTCCCAATAGGTGACGAACGGAGCGAAGTCCTCGTGCCCGCGACGCGACACGTCGATCGTATAGCGGATGATCCACTCCTGCTCGCGCAGATCCGCCGCATCTGCACAGTCCGGCGTACCAGTATCGAACGGGCAGATAAAGGCGGTATCGGAGAAGATGTTCCGCCGCGCCCAGACCTGGTGGACATTGACGACATTGGTGCCCGGAGCGGCCTTCGAGACGCGCACGCCCGCATCATAGTTCAGCAGCGAGATTCCGCTGTAGATGCGGTCGGCGACAGGATTGCCTTCCAGAATGTCGATCGCCATCTGGACGTCGTTCAGGTCGACGCGCCGCGCGGGTGCTGGAAGCCTGCCGGCGTTCGGGCCGGTCACGTCCTCAACGCCGCGACGCGGATCAGCGGGCACACCGACGCCGCCACGGAAGAAGGTCTTGCGGGTCTTCAAACGCTCACGCGGGAAGACCGCCTCCTTCAGACGCCGAATGATGATCGCGAGATCGTCCTCCTGCTCCAGCGCATTGGGCAGGTCGCTGACCACCGGATCGGGGTGAAGATTATAGGGATGATCCGGTGTGGAGGGCAGGGTATTCGGGATTTCATTGCCGCCCGAATCCTCCGAGTTGCCGTAGATCGTCGGCAGCAGGTTGGAGGGATTGGTCGCATCTTCCCCATAGGGATAGGATTGAGGAAAACGCGTTCCCTGCGTGTTGATCTCGATTCGTACACCGTCATCGCTCAGCACTTCGGCTGGCGGATAGGTGTTCGGTCCCGGCAGAGGGTCGAAGGGCCGGGTGGACTGGGCATGGACCATGGCGGTGCTGGCGAGCAGCGCGGCCGGGGTCAACAGTCCCAGCAGACGTTTGTCGATTTTGCGAGACATATCAAAACTCCGTGTCTTTCCCGTTGGACTAGGGATGCCTGTCACTTGCGGATCAGGCATGAGCCCGATGGTTCCAGGGATAGGCGTTCTCGCCCGGACGTGCCGGCCCGGCACGACGCATGGTCGCCGGCTTCGGCCGCGGCATCAGGCCTGAGACGCGAAAAGCCGCATCCTCGGGCCGCGCGTGGGTCGGGAAAGTGCCCCAGACCCGCTGATTGCCGACGGCGCTGCCGTAGAAGACCAGGCGGCCCATGCCGGCGCTCGCACCACGGTTGAAGTGGTACATGCGCTGGGCGACCACCGCGGCTTCCAGCCCGCCCATGCGGACGAAAGACCAGCCCTTCGGCGCACCATGCTTCTTCGCATGTTCGGCGAGCCGTTCGACCGTGTCATTCTCGGGATCGACGGTGATCGAGGTGACGAAGACGTCGCGCCCGATCTTGTCGCCGAGAGCCTTCACGGTCTTGGCAAGCGCCGCGGTCTGACCGCTGACGGCATCGTCGCTGATCGAGAAGAAGTTGAGGAGAAACACCTTCCCCTGGATCCGGTCCTCGAAGAAGCGAATCTTGCGCCCTTCGTGATCGATCGCAGTGATGTCGGGAAACCCGCATTTCACATTCGGGTCGATCTCATGGACCGAGGTGGGAAGCAGACCCTCTCCGGCGCTGCAGGTGCGAGCGGCGTCGAGGATGTTACGTCGAGTTGCACTCATGGCTACCTCGTTGATTTGCTGTAAGTTCTACCGATCGCGAGATCAGTCGCCCATGCCCGGCTCGACGATGTCCCAACGGAGCATCATCGAATGGTCCTCGTGCACCACATTGTGGCAGTGCATGACGTAGGGACCGAACCAGTCGCGCCAGCGGCCGAAGAACTTGACTTCGTCGCCGGGGCCGAGTCGGACCACGTCACGCTTGGTGTCGAGGATGGTTCCCGCCGGAATCGGCTTGCCGTTGATCTCGTAGATCTGGAACTCTTCCATGTGGGTGTGGACCGGATGCGCCCAGGAATCGCCGGTATTGCGCAGCGTCCAGAGCTCCGCGGTGCCCTGCTCGATCGCCACATCGACGCGATTGGGATCCATCAGACGACCGTTCACGGTGAACAGACCGCTGTCATAATCCCAGTCGAAGGTGCGCTCGCGGCGGACTTCGCGGAAATTGATGTCCGGCTGCTGGTTGAAGTAGTCCGGGATCCTGCTCTCATCCTCGACATCACCGCCGACCACGCGGAACTGCATGATCGCATCGCCTTCATCCAGCGTCCGGCCGGTCGGGCCTTCGCCGGTCTCGCGCATCTCGAGCCGGTTGACGAGATAGACATTGTCGCCCGGATTGAAGTGCGAGAAGTCGATGATGACGTCAGAACGGTTGGCCACCCACAGCTCGAAGTGATCGACTTCGATCGGCGAGGTGTGGAAGTTGCCGTCTTCCGTCAGGTGGATGAACTTCAGACCCTTCCTGGCCTTCGGATCCGAGCTGTCGGTTTCCAGCCACAGGTCATAGAGACGCGTCGGACCACCGTTGAGGACGCGGAAGCGGTACTTGCGGCGCTTGACCTCCAGATAGGGCTGGATGGTCCGGTTCACCGTCATCGTATCGCCCAGCATGCCGAAGGTCGTGTGCTGGAAGGACGGCAGATATTCGCCGTCGATCTCCTGGATCGCGGGCGAGAAGAAATCCCACACCACCTGGCCGTTCTCGTCGAACTGCACGTCGTGAAGGATGAGCGGAATGTCGTATTCGCCGCTCGGCAGCCGATAGGCCCGCGGGTTCGGGTCGCGCTCATTGTCCGAGTCATACTCGGTGAAATTGAGCCACATGCCCGAGTGTCCCGCATAGACGTTCGTTGCCGTGAAGTCGAGACGGTGGTCGTGGTACCACTTCGTCGTCAGGATCTCACGCGGATCCTGGCCGGCCGGGAACATCGCATAGTGGTGGTCCCAGAACTCGCCAGGATCGAAATAGTCCTGCGGAATTCCATCCGACTCGGAAGCCGTGTGGAAATTGTGCAGGTGGATCGAGAATGACGACAGCGCCCACGGCACATTGCTCTCGCCGATCGGCGGATGATCATTGATCCGACGCACGAACACGGGCTCGCCGTACCAGGCCTTGTAGGTCGGGCCGGGGGCGATGCCGGTAAAGTTGTCGGACGAGAACAGGAAGTGGAGTGAACCCTGATTGTATGGCGGCTCCGGATGGTATGTCCAGCGGCCCTGGTGCAGGCGTTCATAGTAGAACTTCTGCGGAGGGAACTCATTGAAGCGCTGGTGCCGGTCGGGGTCTGGTGCCGTGCCACCGACATCCGGATCGAGCAGACGCGATTCCGGAACCGGCTCGGCGATCGGCATCCGGAAGAGCGGCGCCGTGAAGGGCGTCACCTTCGGGGAAGGCCGGGAAACCAGAGACGGTCGGAACGTCTGCGGGAAGATCAGGCCGGACTGTGGAAAATTGCCCGGGCTGCGCTCGATATCGTGCTGCTTTCCTGCAGAGACGTATTTGGCCGCAAGGCCAGCCCCCGCAACGGCAGCACCGAGCTTGAGTGCGTCACGCCGTTTCAACATGTGGACCTCTCCTGATTGACATGTCCAGTTGAACCTGCACTCCCCCTGCGGGAGGAGCACACAGGGTTCCCATGTTCTGGAGCCGTGCGTGTCAGAGGTGGTCCGCGATCCGGCCGCATGAATGGACGGTGATGGAAAACACGATACGCGGTCGCTTCAGTTCTTCCCCGAGGAAGTCGCACCCCATGCGGTGCCCACGTCAACCGGAACGGTTTTCGCTTTCGTCTGTATTCTGCGACTCGACAGAATGTTCGTCGGTGTCGTTCAGCTTGCCACTCGCCTTGAAACCGATCGGTGGTCGGAAGCATCCACCCTTGATGATCGACTTCGTGACGTTCCCCGATTTCGCTGGCCGCCGCCACGACTTCTGTGCTTTGCGCCCCTACACAACCCCCGTTTGTTGAACCCTGCAGGCACGAAACTAGGTGACTCTTTGCACGCCATGCAAGTTTCAAAATGTGACAGCATCTCGGATGCGCAGCGTCGAAGAGACCGGAAGAGCTCTCGAAACCCTCCTAATGACTTGCATAATCATGAAAATCTTCCCTGTCGTGAGAAATCGTGAGGGTTCGTGAAAATCTTCAAACGATGCACTCGCAAGCTGATAAACTTTGGTGTTAACCATATGGCCTGCGCAACAATCGTGCGCTAATGAGAGTAGCTGTCAGAAATATTCAAGCATAAACAATAGGATGGGTTGGAGGAGCGATTCGCGACCATTTGTCGCATTCTACCATCGCGGGATTTTGTCGGCGGTGCGGCGGTGGGTTCGCGCGTTTCGAATGGGGGCGATAGGGGCATTCACCGGTCAGGGCCGATGGTTCTTCTCCTCGCTATCGCTCACGCAATATCACGAAGTTGTGAGGAAGGCTGGATTATCGTGCATCAGACGTGCGAACATGGACGCAGGATACGGCTTCACGCGGTTGATGGCTTCCGTCTGCATCCATCTCACCGCAAAGTGATCAGGGCGGCAGGGCGTTCGGGTTTCTTGCTGTGACAGCAAGCCGGCGGAAGAAAGTAGGGAGCTTCCGGCATCTTGCCCGGCGTGCCGGTTGCCGGTTGGCGGGTCGGCCGGGCGACGGTCTGCCGAACCGATGCGATGACCTTCGGCGATCGCCTGCATGGCAAGGGGCCCTAACGGGGGTTCGGTCTTTCGCCGACCGTCTCGGTGTGGCAGATTCGGCTTCGCCGGATGGGGGCGGCGACAGGACGGGGAGGGCGAATGGACGCAGGGCGCATGGACATGATGACGGATTCATCCCCGAGAGGGGAAGACGCGGCGCCAGCCTCATCGCGACTGCTTGACCTGCTGCGCGGCCGGAGTGGCCTTGACCCGCACATGCTCGAGCGCGCCGAGCGGGTCTCGGCGAGCACCGGCGAGCCGATCGTTGAGGTGCTGCTCAAGCTCGGCCTTGCCGCCGAGGGCGACATTGCCGAGGCCCTCTCCGAGCTTCATGGGCTGCCGCTGGTGCGCGCCGATGCATTTCCCGATCTGCCGCCATATGAAGGCCGGATCGCCGACCGTTTCCTTCACGAACATGCGCTGCTGCCCATCGGCGAAGACGAGACGGGGCGTGTGATCGTCGCCTGCGTCGATCCTTCTCGCGAATTCGCCCTGAAGGCGCTGGGGCTGGCGCTCGGGCGCGAGGTGACGCCGGTGGTAGCGCTGGCCAGCGAGCTCGAAGCTGCCCTCGGCCGGCTGCACGGTTTCGAGACTTCGGGCGAAGATGAGGGGGATGAAAGGGATCTGGCGGGTGACGAGCCGCAGGACGGGGAGGGCGGTGACAGTCTCGCCCTCGACATCGAGCGGCTGCGGGACCTGGCGAGCGAGGCGCCGGTCATCCGCTTCGTCAACAGGATGATCGCGCGCGCGGTCGAGCTGCGCGCCTCCGATATCCATCTCGAGCCCGGCGAATACGGGCTTCGTGTCCGTCTGCGCATCGATGGTGTGCTGCAGGAGCAGGAGGGTCCACCCGCCCGCCTCGCCACCGCCGTGATCTCGCGGATCAAGATCATGGCCCGCCTCGACATCGCCGAGCGAAGGCTGCCGCAGGATGGCCGCATCAAGGTGGCGATCAAGGGCACGCCGATCGATCTGCGCGTGGCGACGCTTCCCGGCCTGCATGGCGAGGGGGTGGTGATGCGTCTGCTCGATCGCGAACAGGTGGCGCTCGACTTCGCCGCGCTCGGGGTGGAGGGCAGAACGCTGACGCGCTTCCTTTCCGTGCTCGAGCGCCCCAACGGCATCTTCCTGGTCACCGGACCGACGGGCTCGGGCAAGACGACGACGCTCTATGCGGCGCTCTCGCATATCAATGACGAGAGCCGGAAGATCATCACCGTCGAGGATCCGGTCGAATATCAGCTCGAGGGGATCAGTCAGACCGCCGTCCGGCCCGACATCGGTCTGACCTTCGCCACCGCTCTGCGCGCGATCCTGCGCCACGATCCCGATATCGTTCTGGTCGGCGAAATCCGCGATGTCGAGACCGCCGAGATCGCCGCGCAGGCGGCATTGACCGGCCATCTAGTGCTCTCCACCCTTCACACCAACGACGCGCCGTCTTCGCTCACCCGCCTGCTCGACATGGGGCTGGAGGATTATCTGGTGACCGCCACCTTGAACGGCGTGGCCGCCCAACGGCTGGTGCGGCGCCTGTGTCCCGCCTGCCGTCGGCCCGGCAAGGTGGATCCCGAGCTGCTCGCCCGCCTCGGCGTTGCCGATGTCGCCGCCTGGCTCGAAGGCGCGACGGTATTCGTCCCGCAGGGCTGTCCCGAATGCCACGGCAGCGGCTATCGCGGTCGTACCGCGATTCTCGAGATCCTGGAGATGAGCGACCATGTCCGCCGGTTGCTGATCGAACGCGCCGAGCTTTCGGCGCTGCGCGAAGCGGCGATCGCGCAAGGAATGGAAACTCTGCTGCACAACGGCCTGGGCAAGGTCCGCGCCGGCATCACTTCGCTCGACGAGGTGCTGCGCGTGGCTCAGGGTGCTGCGCACACATCGGATGCGGCGGCCGACGAAGCAGCCGGAGGCGGGTGAGGATGCCGCGCTTTCGCTATCGGGCGGTTCGCGCCGACGGTCGGCTCGTAGAAGGAATGCAAGAAGCGGCCGATCGCGACGCCGTGCTGGCGGCCTTGCGTCGGCAGGGCCTTCGACCGCTTGCCGTTCATGCCGGCGGTGCATCGGCTCTGGCGCGACTGCGATCGCTGTTCGCCGCACCGTCATCGGCGGATGGCGGCCAAGGCCTTTCCGAAGACGACCGGGTTCTGCTGGTCCGCGAGCTTGCGGCACTGCTGGGCGCCGGACTGCCGCTCGCCGAAAGTCTTCAGGCGATCGCCCGTCAGCGTGAAGCACCGGGGGCGGCGGCATGTGCGCGCGTGCTGCGCGATCAGGTGGCGAGGGGGGTTACCCTCTCGCAGGCGATCGGGCGCCTCGGGGCGCGGGCATTCCCGCCCTTCGTGCGCGGCATGGTGCGATCCGGCGAGGCCGGCGGGAGATTGTCCGAGGTGCTCGCCGATCTTGCCGATCAGCTTGAAGAGCAGCGTCGCCTGCGTCGCGAAATTCGCTCGGCGCTGACCTATCCGACACTGGTGCTGGTCACCGCTGCGGGCGCGATCGCAATTCTGCTGTTCGCCGTCATTCCCGAATTCGCCCCGCTCTTCGCCGATGCCGGCGACACCCTGCCGGCCAGCGCGCGGTTCGTTCTGTGGCTTTCGGATTTTCTTCGCCGCTTGTGGTGGACCCTGCCGCTCGTCGGTGGTGGCCTGTGGGTCGGCCTCGTCGCCTGGATGCGCGTGCCGGACAATCGGGCGCGACTGGATGCCCTTGTCCTGCGCGTGCCCCGCTTCGGTTCGCTTCTTCACCGGCTGGAGGCGGTGCGTTTCGCCCGGACGCTGGGCTCGCTGCTGGAAAGCGGAGTCGATCTGCTGCCGGCGCTTCAGATGGCCGGCGAGGCCCTGCGCAATCGTGCGCTGGCCCGTCGTCTTGAAGAATCATTGCCGGCGGTCAGGCGCGGTGAGGGACTGGCGCGCTCGCTGCGCGATCAGGAGTTCTTCCCGCCGCTTGCGCAACAGATGCTGGAAGCCGGCGAGCGCAGCGGGGCGCTGGCGCGGATGCTCAAGCATGCCGCGGCAATGATGGAAGACGATGCCCGGCGCGAAATCCAGGCCTTGCTGTCGCTGCTCGTTCCGGTGGTCACGCTGCTGCTCGGCATCATTGTCGCCCTGATCGTCGGATCGGTAATGTCGGCGATTCTGGCATCCTATGATCTGGCCCTGTGAGCGGGAGGTGGCGTTGGCGCGTTTCACGCTAAGCGGTCAGGCAAGCGGACAGACCCGCATCGCAGCGGCGGCCGGCTATACGCTGATCGAACTGCTGGTGGTGCTGGCGCTGATCGGACTGATCACGGCGCTGGCTTCCCCCCGTCTGACGCGCTCGCTGCCCGGCATGTCGCTGCGTTCGGCGGTGCTGGATCTGACGGCGGACTTGCGCGCAGCGCGCTCGCAGGCGATCCGCAGCGGGGTGCCGGCCATCTTGGTCGTCGATCTCCAAGAAGGTGCCTGGCGGATTGCCGGATCGCAGGAAGCGACCGTGCGACGAGTGCGGCGCTTGCCGAGCGGGATCGATATCGGCGTGCGCACCGCCCTTCACGAGATTTCGCCGGACGGACGAATGGCCCGCCTCGTCTTCTACCCGGACGGGACGGCCCTTGGTGGGCGAATTCTCCTTCGCCGGAACGATGCGACCTTCGAAATCGCCATTGACTGGCTGACTGGGCGCGTGGAATGGAAACGAAATGGCGAATGAAGGACGAGAACATCTCGTGACGAGAGAAATCGAAAGGCCGGGTCGGCTTTCTTTTTAGCTGTCCCGGGCAGGCCGCAAGGCCCTTGTTGTATGCGACATGAGGCTGCGGTTACATTATGTTTCAGGGTGGTGGGGAAACTTGCCGATGCAACAGGAAACGGTGGAGGCGGCGGAATGGTCCTATCGCGCGGGTCTGCACATCAGGATCCGCGCCATTTGCCGTCAAGCACTGGATGTCTGAGAACGGGGTGAGCGGGCAATGATGTCATGGAGGCAGATCAGCCACCTGCCGATCGGTGCGGCTCTGCGCCGCGGCCTGGACTGGTGGCTGGGTGCGCTCGCTTCCCTGCTGCCGGAGCGCTGGCGTCGGCTGCCTCTCGGCTGGCGTCGCGAACTGCGCCTGATCGAACAGGACGATCGCCTCGAACTGGTCCTCGTCACCGGCAGGGAACGGGTGGCGCTCGGCAGTTTGACGCTCGCTGACGGCAAAGCAACGTCCACTTCTTCCTCGTCGCAGGTTCTGGCCGCCGAACTCAAGGCGATCCTCGACCAGCATTCCGATCCGATCGACCGGACCGTGCTGGTCATTGATCCTGCGAAAGTGCTCGTGCGCGACTTCAATCTGCCAGGCGCCGCGCTTGCCGATCCGGATGCCGCGGCCGAGCTGGAGATCGACCGCCTCACCCCCTTTCGTGCCGAAGACGTCCTCTTTGCCGTTCGTCCCGCCTTGCTGGCATCGCACGAACCGGGCGCAGCGCCTTCAGGCAAGGGAGCCGGCGGCGAACTGCCTTTCCGGCTGGTTCTGACGCCGAAGGCGCGGCTAGCCCCGCTCTTCTCCGCATTCGAGCAGGCCGGCCTGCGGCTCGATCTTGTGGATCTGGCCGGGCTGCGGGCACCGTCTTCGCGTCTTTGTCCATCGCTTGCCCCGAACAATGGGCGCTGGCGGGTGGCGGCGGCGCTCGCCGGTCTGGCGCTTCTGGCGCTTTCCGTCTGGCTGCCGCTGCATCAGCGCGCCGGGCTGGCCGCCGCGAAGGAGGATGAGGCGCAGCGACTGGCCCCGCAGGCCGCGAAGGTTGCCGCACTGGTCCGCGCGGCATCGGCGATCGCTGAACGTGACCAATGGCTGATCGCCGAAAAGCGTGATCGTCTGACCGTTCTCGGACTGCTCGACGAGGTATCGCGAGCGATGCCGGACGATGCCTTCGTCCTTCAGTTCACGCAGACCGGCGAGCGTCTCGACCTGACCGGCTATGCCGAAAAGGCGGCGCGTCTGGTGGCTCTGCTCGGCAAGGCGCCTCACCTCGGCGAGCCGCGCTTTACCGCCCCCGTCACTCCCGATCAGCGTCTGGGACGCGAACGCTACTCGCTCGAGCTGCGGGTAAGGACAAGGGACGGCGAGGGCGAGGCTGCGGACAGCCGGGCCGTTGGTGCCGGATCCCCGCAGGGGGAAGATCGCGCAGGACCGAAGGAAGGGGGAGGGGCATGAGCCGGACGCCATCTCCATCCTCGCAGAATGCCGCACGGCCGCCACGCCGGAGCGAGGCCATGCTGGCGGTGCTCCTGCTGGCATTTCTGCTCGGCCTGGTGCATGTCGGCATCATCTCGCCGGTCCTTCGCTGGCGCGACGATCTCGACCGTCGCATTGCAGCAGCCGAAACCCGTCTTGCCCGCTATCATGGGCTGATCGACGAGCGAGAACACTGGCGCCAGAGACTGGCCGCCCTGCGCCGGGCCGAGGGGGAGGTGGGACTGCTGCTGCCGGGCAGGACCCGTGCGCTTGCCGCCGCCGCACTTCAGAACCGGGTCCAGACGCTGGCGGAGGCTTCAGCGGTCGATCTGCGCTCTCTTCAGGTGATGGCCGAAAGCGCCCCCGAGG
>RFIU01000056.1 GCA_003695555.1 Alphaproteobacteria bacterium | reverse complement strand
TGATCGAGGTGGGCACACCCGATCATCCCTATCATCTGGTCGCGCCTTCGTGGCGATCGAAGGCGCTGGATGTGAAGAAGGGTGCCTGCCTGCCGGTCATGCTGATGTCGATGGCCGATGCGAAGATGGTCAAGGATCCCGGCGTTCCGTGGCGGATCATCAAGCGCTACGATACCTTCCCGACACCTTGGCACATGAAACGCGATTGGCGGGAATCCGTCCGGCAGGTCGGGTTTTCCTATGTGATGCTTGCATTGCCTGGCTATTGGGGTTCGTCGGGCCAATTGTCCGACTCGATCGTCAAGGGGGGTGCAGTGGACAGGGCGCTCGATCGGCTCAAGAAGGTACATCATGCAGCGCGGCTGTGTCTGTTCGGCCATTCCTTCGGCGGTTCCGTTCTCGCGCGACTGCTGGAGCATCGTTCCGACATCGCTTGTGCGGTGCTCTCTGCGGCTCCTCTTGCTCGCCGGCGTCACCTGATGAAGAAACTGGGCAAGAACTGGAAACAGCTGGGGGATCCCTATGGCCTGCTGCCGTCCTATGATCCGATTGATCATGTTGGGGACGTCGCGGCGCACCCGCCGGATCGGCTCATTGTGGCCTGGGATCCAAAGGACGAGAGAGTGACACCAGAAGCTATCGAGCCTTATGTCGCGAAGCTGAAGGATATGGGCGTCAGTTTCATGGATCTGCAGTATGCGGGAAGAGGCGCGCAAAACCATGACGCCGGCATGGCGCCGCTGATGCTGGTTCGCAAATACTGCCCCGTGGCCGCGCGTTAGGAGAAGAAGTCCCGGATGCGGGCGAGGGCCTCGGCAAGACCGAGGCGCTCGACCGTGACTCCTTCGGGGAAGGCATCGAGCAGGCGGGTCGGGCATGCGGGATCGAGCAGCACGAAGACGCCGCGGTCGCCGGCGTGGCGGATCAGCCGCCCATAGGCCTGGGCGAGACGGAAACGGGTCAGCATGTCGTCATGGCGCGAGCCGCCGAAGGCGGCCCGGCGTGCCCGGTGCAGCACCGTCGGACGGGGCCAGGGCACCCGATCGAACACCACCATCCGGAGCGCGCGTCCCGGCACGTCGATGCCGTCGCGCAGCGCGTCGGTGCCGAACAGCGAGGCGCGGTCAAAGCTGCGGAACATGTCCACCAGGGTCGCCGGATCGATCGGATCGACATGTTGGGCGAACACCGGCAGATCGCGTTCCTCGAGTCGTCCCCGGATCCGGGCAACGCAGTTGCGCAGACGTTCGATGGCGGTGAACAGGGCGAGCGTACCGCCGCCTGCCGCCTCGATCAGTCCGGCAAGCGCGCCGGCGACCCGTCCGGCATCGTTCTTCGCCACGTCGCGCACGATGATCACCCGCGTCTGGGACCGATAGTCGAACGGCGATGACGCCGAGAAGCGACGGGCAGGCAGGGGCAGATGCTGGGCGCCGGTGCGGGCCTCGGCTACCTGCCAGTCCTCTTCCGCTTCCGCCGAACGGCGGTCGCGAAGCGTCGCCGAGGTAATCACGCCGCCATGCAGACGGGCGAGCACATCATCGGCGAAAGGGGCGGTGGGATCGAGCGCATGACGATGCAGCCCGACATCGATTTCGCGGCCATTGACCCGCTCCAGAAGAAAGAAATCGACAAGGCCGTCGGGCATCGGGCCGCCGAGATCGCCGAGCATGCCGATCCAGGTCTGAAGGTATTCCGCCCGAAGGGTGAGCGCACGGATGGCACTCTCGACCCGACCTCGTGCGCTCGCATCGAAGTCTTCCGGATCCGCGTTCAGCCACTGGTCCAGGCGGCCGGCAAGCCGCTGGATCGGGCGCAGCAGTTCCTGCAGGCCCTCACCGAGGGCGGCGGCGGTATCGAGCAGATGACCGGGCGGTTCCTCGGTGCCGCATTCGAGGCTGTAGCCGCCTTCGCGCCCGCTCGCGCGGGCAAGCAGCAATTGGCGCACTTCGCCGAGGAAACGTTCCATCGGCCCGTGCCCCATCCGATGGGCGATCCGCCGGCGCCAGTCGGGGGCGGCGAGCAGCCTTGCCGCGGCTTCGACCTCGGCGAGCGCTTCGCGTGCTTCCTCGTCGCCGTTGGCGATGTCGCCGATGCGTCCCGTCAGGCCGCGCGCGCGCCGGCTGCCGCCGATCAACCAGCGTCTCAGCTCGGCGCCTTCGCGGGCGGTCAGGTGTGCCGAGAAGGCGGAGTCGGCGGCATCGAAGAGATGGTGCCCCTCGTCGAAGACGAGGCGGGTCGGCAGGTCGCGCGGATCGCGAGGGCGGGCGAAATGGCTCATCACCAGGGCGTGATTGGCGATCACCAGATCGGCGCGGCGTGCGCGGCGCACGGCATGTTCGATGAAGCATCGGCGGTAATGCGGACAGCCCTGATGCAGGCACTCGCCGCGATGGTCGGTAAGTTCGGAGAGTCGGCGAAAGCCGGGCAGACTGACGAGCCAGCCGGGAAGGTCGCCACCAATCAGATCGCCGTCCCGGGTCGCGCTCAGCCAGCGCAGTACCAGACCGGCAAGCAGCACCTGATCGGGACGCGCGACCCCGGAAAAGGCCCGGTTGGCCGCTTCCTCGATGTTCAGCAGGCAGGCATAATTCTCGCGTCCCTTGCGCATGACGCAGGCAAAGGGCGCGCGCCGGTCGGCCAGGCGGTCGGCAACGCGGTCGAGCTCGTCGGCAATCTGGCGCTGAAGATTGCGGGTATAGGTCGAAATCCATACGCTGCCGCCATTGCGGCGCACCCAGGTGAGCGCCGGCGCCAGATAGCCTAGCGTCTTGCCGGTGCCGGTACCGGCTTCCGCCAGCACCAGATTAGGTGCGCCCTCGCTCTCGCGCGGGGCGAAGGCGGCGGCGACCGCGCGGGCATAGGCGCGCTGCGGTTCGCGCTCTTCCGCCCTTTCATCGAGCAGACGGACAAGGGCTGCCTGCGCCTCTTCAGGGCGGATCGCATGGTCGGTCGGCGGTGGCGGCGGGGCGGCGTCTTCCCATTCCGACAGGTGCTGCCAGATGTGGCGATGGTCCAGCCCCTCGCCGCGGCGTTCGGGTCGGCGTTCGAGCATCGCGAGCACCAGCGGACCCCAGGACCAGCCGGCGCGGGCCATCTCCGTCGCCAGCGCCCGGGCGCCACGGGTCCGGCGCCATGCCGGATCGGCCAGCTCTTCGAGCAGACGCACGGCGCAGCGAACCAGCAAAGCAAAACGCCTCGCCACCTCGTCATGCTCTTCTCTCCGGCCGCTTTCCCGGTGCGCCATGTCGTCGATACTAAGGGCGGCGGCCAGCGGTTCGAGCGCCGGAATCACGGTTTCGGCCGGGCGAACGAAAGCGAACAGCTCCAGCAGATCGAACGCCCGCAGCCGCTGCAGGCCGGCTCGTCGGGCGATGACCGGTGCGCCGATCAGCAGGTGCGGGGTCTGCGAAAGCCGTAGAGCGGCCGCCTGCGGATCATCCAGCACCACAGGCAGGCCAGCGGGGATACGGCCGTCCGATCCGTCGCCTTCGGCCGGGTCTGCCGGGTCTTCGCCGAAAACCAGGAGATGAAATCGCCCGCGTTCCAGCAGAAAGCGGGGCAATCTCTCCAGATATCCGATCGGATCATCCAGCCGTTCGACCCAGAGATCCCCTTCGCCCATGCCTACTCCTTTCTCATAGATCCCGGCAGCAGATCCTGAACGATCCCTCGATCGCGGGCAAGGCGCGCACGAACAAGGCCGGACGAAGGGCGAAGCCTCGGCATGGAGCTCGAACAGAAGGCCAAAGAATGATTGGCGCGAATAAAGATGGTAAACATTTCACATGCCGATGGCGTAAAGCATGGCCGTACAGGAGAAGTTGTTTCATTTCATTCTTATCATGCGATCAGAGAAAGATGTTTTTTCATCCTATGCGACGATCACAATTTCGTGATCTGGTGCGCTTTTCATCTTGGAGCGGGCCAGGAGGCACCTTATCTAGATGGTGCTTGCAGACGACGATTCGCAGGTGACCGGCCCGTCCGTCCGGTGTCGGAAGCCCCGGACGATCGGGCATCTGAGGAAATGCGCCCCCTCAACCCCCGCGGTCATCAGCGGGTCGCAACGGCAAGCCAACAACCCCATCAACTTCCGTGGACCTCTCCTGATCGACAAGTCCCATGGAAGAACTGGACGGCTCTGCGTCATGCGGGGCCGTCCTTTTTCTTGTTCGCCAGATCGGATCCGGTCATCTTCGGTCATGGACCGCCGAAAGGATCGGATGACGGTCAGTCTCTCAGGAGCGATTCAAGCGAGCCGTCGCGTGGCCGAGGCGGTGAGCCGGGCAGCACGGGACGCGGCTCTTGTATCCTTACCGGGCCACTTGGCGCGGGCTGTCGGGTTCGGTGGAAATGCCGCGCTGCAGTCAGGTCCGGGCCGAAGTGGTGCGGGGAAAAGCGAAGCGTGCGACCCAAAGCCCGATCGCAGCCGAGCCGAGCGAGCCGACGAGGATGCCGAGACGGGCGGCGTTCACACTCGCCAGGTCGGCAAAGGCCAGAGACGAGATGAACAAACTCATGGTAAAACCAATCCCGCACAGCAGGCCGAGTGCCGCAAGCCCGCTCCAGTCAACACCCTCGGGCAGGCGCGCTACACCGAGGCGCACGGCAAGCCAGCCGGCCGCCAGGACACCTGCGGGCTTGCCGATCAGCAGGCCGAGCGTAGCGCCGAGCGCCACCGGGTTGAGCAGCGCGTCGGCCCCGAGACCGAGGAGCGGCACCCCAGCATTCGCGAAGGCGAAAAGCGGCAGTATGGCGTAGGCGACCCATGGATGCAGGTCCTGTTCGAGCCGATGCAGGAGGCTTTCCTCCTCTCGATCGCTCATCGGAATCGCCCAGGCGGTGATGACGCCGGCCAGAGTCGCATGCACGCCAGACTGCAGAACGAACGTCCAAAGCAGCACTCCGACGACGATATAGGGCGCAAGACGCTTTACGCCGACCCGGTTGAGGATGGCGAGTCCTGCCACCGCAGTCCCGGCGAGAAGCAGGGAATCCCCGGCCAGCGTATCGGTGTAGAAGACAGCGATGATGAGGATCGCGCCGATATCGTCGATGATCGCGATCGCTGTCAGCAGGACCTTGGCTGCGAGCGGTACCCGGCTGCCAAGAACCCCGAGGACGGCAAGCGCGAAGGCGATGTCGGTCGCCGCCGGGATCGCCCAGCCGGCGGCGGCTTCGGAGCCGGGCCCGGTGATGGCCAGATAGATCGCGAGCGGCACGACCATGCCGCCGAGCGCTGCGGCCGCCGGCAGGACGGCCCGTGTCGGTCCGGCGAGTTCGCCGTCCCGGACCTCGCGCTTGATCTCGAGGCCGACAAGGAAAAAGAAGACGGCCATCAATCCGTCGTTGATCCACAGCAGAAGCGGCTTGGTGAGCGAGTGGTCGCCGAGGAACACGCCTGCCCGGGTTCCGAGCATCGCCTCATAAAGTGGCGCAAGCGGCGAGTTCTCGACCACCAGCGCCAGCACCGCGGCCGCCGCGACGAGAATGCCTGCCGCGCTCTCAAGCGCAAGAAACCGCTGCAACAGACGCACAACCGGCATCGCCTTCCCCTGACCGTCCTTTGCCCTGCGGCGCAGTCCCGAGCTTAGCTCAGGACTTCGCCAGGCGCCGCAGGACGTAGTGCAGGATGCCGCCATGTTCGTAATAGGCGGCCTCGTCGGCGGTATCGATGCGGCACAGCAGCGAAATCTCGCGGCTGCGGCCGTCGTCGTAATGGATCGTGCAGGCGATGTCCTGGCCCGGGGTGATGCCGCCTGCGATCCCGGCAAGATCGAAGGTCTCGGTTCCCGTAAGTCCCAGACTCTCGCGATTGTCGCCGTCCTTGAACTGCAGCGGCAGGACGCCCATGCCGATCAGGTTCGAGCGGTGGATGCGCTCGAAGGACTCGGCGATCACCGCCTTGACGCCGAGCAGACGCGTGCCCTTGGCCGCCCAGTCGCGCGACGAGCCGGTGCCGTATTCCCTGCCGGCGACGACGACGAGCGGCACGCCCTCTTCGCAATAGCGCATCGCGGCATCATAGATCGCCATCTGCTCGCCGGAAGGGTAGTGGATCGTCACCCCGCCTTCGGTGCCGGGCGCCATGAGGTTGCGCAGGCGGATGTTGGCGAAGGTGCCGCGCATCATCACCTCGTGATTGCCGCGCCGCGAGCCGTAGGAATTGAAGTCCTTCGGCGCCACGCCATGTTCGATCAGATAGCGGCCTGCCGGCGAGTCCGGCGGAATCGCACCAGCCGGCGAGATGTGGTCGGTGGTCACCGAATCGCCGAGCAGCGCCAGCATCCGCGCGCCGGCGATGTCGGTGACCGGATCGGGCTCGGGTCCCATGCCCTCGAAGAAGGGCGGATTGCGGACATAAGTCGAATCCGGATTCCATTCATAGGTCGTGCCGCCGGAAACCGGGATCGCGCGCCAGCGGGCATCGCCCTCGAAGACGTGTGCATAGCGACTGCGGAACATTTCGGAGGTGACGGCCCGCGAGACACAGTCCTCGACCTCCTTCGAGCTCGGCCAGATATCCTTCAGATAAACAGGTGCGCCTTCGCGATCGAAGCCGATCGGATCGTTCATCAGATCGACCTTCAGCGAGCCGGCGATCGCATAGGCGACGACGAGCGGCGGGGAGGCGAGGAAATTGGCACGCACGTCCGGACTGATGCGCCCCTCGAAATTGCGATTGCCGGAGAGCACCGAGCAGGCAACGAGGTCATGGTCGTTGATCGTCTTCGAGATCACGGGCGGCAGCGGACCGGAATTGCCGATGCAGGTCGTGCAGCCATAGCCGACAAGTTCGAAGCCGAGGGCGTCGAGATCGTCCTGAAGGCCGGCCTTTTCCAGATAGTCGCTGACCACCTGACTGCCGGGTGCGAGCGATGTCTTGACCCACGGCTTCGTCGCCAGCCCCTTCGCCACCGCATTGCGGGCCAGCACACCGGCGGCGAGCATGACGGAAGGATTCGAGGTGTTGGTACAGCTGGTGATCGCCGCGATCACCACATCGCCGTGCCCGAGGTCGAAATTTTCGCTCTCGACCGCAACGCGCCTGTTCGCCTCTCCACCCTTGCCGAAGGTCTCGTCGAGCGCCTTCGTGAAGGTCGTCGCCGCATCCTTCAATGCAATCCGGTCCTGCGGGCGTTTCGGCCCCGCGATCGCCGGTTCGACGGTGGAAAGATCGAGCTCCAGCGTGTCGGTGAAGAGCGGGTCGGGCGTGTTCTCGTCGCGCCACATTCTTTGCGCCTTGGCATAGGCCTCGACCAGAGCGACCGTCTCTTCGTCGCGCCCGGTAAAGCGCAGATAGTCGAGGGTCGCCTGCTCTACGGGGAAGAAGCCGCAGGTCGCACCGTATTCGGGCGCCATGTTCGAGATCGTCGCCTTGTCGGCGACCGAGAGATGGGCAAGGCCGTCACCGAAATACTCGACGAACTTGCCGACGACGCCGCGTTCGCGCAGCATCTGCGTGACGCGCAGCACGAGATCGGTGGCGGTCGCGCCTTCGGGCAGGCGGCCGGTCATCCGGAAGCCGATCACTTCCGGTATCAGCATCGAGATCGGCTGTCCGAGCATCGCGGCTTCCGCCTCGATGCCGCCGACCCCCCAGCCGAGCACGGCGAGCGCATTGATCATCGTCGTGTGGCTGTCGGTGCCGACGACGGTATCGGGAAAGGCGATCGTCTCGCCATTGACCTCGGCCGTCCAGACCGTGCGGCCGAGATATTCGAGATTGACCTGATGGCAGATGCCGGTTCCTGGTGGCACGACGCGGAAATCGTCAAAGGCATTCTGCCCCCAGCGAAGGAACTCGTAGCGTTCGCGATTGCGTTCGTATTCGCGTTCGACATTGCGCTCATAGGCGTCGGTACGCCCGAAGACGTCCACCATCACCGAATGATCGATCACCAGATCGACGGGGGCGAGCGGATTGATCTTCTTCGGATCGGCGCCGAGCCGCGTCATTGCATCGCGCATCGAGGCGAGATCGACCACCGCCGGTACGCCGGTGAAGTCCTGCATCAGAACGCGCGCCGGCCGATAGGCGATCTCGCGATCCGAGCGGCGCTCCTTCAGCCAGCCGGCAAGGGCGGCGATGTCCTCGGTGGTGACGGAGCGACCATCCTCGAAGCGCAGCAGGTTTTCGAGCAGAACCTTGAGCGAGAAGGGAAGGCGCGAAATGTCACCGATCTCGCCGGCCGCCTTCTCGAGCGAGAAATAGCGGTAGCGTTTTCCGCCGACCTCGAGTTCGCTCAGCGTATTGAGACTGTCGTGTCCGATCTCGGCCATGGTCCGGCTCCTTCTCGTCTCTCGGTGATGCTTCGCGGCCCGTCGTCACGCACCGATCGTTTGATCACGGTGCGTTCTGCGATGCCGCCCCGGAATTCCCGAATCCCTGGATCGCGCGGGATCCTTCGCCTCTTGGTGGATCCTCTCCTTCCCGCCGGCCCTGCCGGGGCAGCAGGCTTGCCCGCTTCTTGCAGAATTCGTGCCGCAATCTCAAGGGGCATTGCACAAGGCCTGGAACGTCAGCCGCATTGCGCGCGCTCCCGAAATCCGCTAGGCGGCGGGCATGGATCGGCTTTCCGGCATTCCTTCACCGGCCGTCGGCCGGACGGCATCGGCAGGTGGCCCGCTGCTGGAAGTGGTGGATCTTGCC